>JBBPZT010000149.1:0-7062 GCA_038198625.1 Rubrobacterales bacterium | reverse complement strand
GTCGCGCCGCCCTCCAGAATTACCCGGCCGTTCTCGTGCGCCTTCTCCAGCGACTCCAGAATGCCGTGATACTGGTCGGAGTTGACGACCGGTCCTATGTCGGTCTCGTCGTCGAGCGGGTCCCCAACCTTCATCGCCCGCGTTGCTGTCTCCAACTCTTCCAGGAACTCGTCGTAGACACCTTCCATGACGATGGCGCGGCTCGCGGCGGTACACTTCTCGCCGGAGTAGCCGAACGCGGCGTAGGCTGTTTTCTGGGCGGCGTCGGCGAGGTCGGCGTCCTCCATCACGACGTAAGGGTTCTTGCCGCCCATCTCCAGTTGCACCTTCTTGCCGATGGCCCGCTCCTGTATGCCGAGACCCACACTCGTCGAGCCGGTAAATGAGAGAGCCTTGACGCGCGGGTCGGTGACGAGCGTATCCCCGACCGAGCCACCGGGACCGGTAACCATGTTCAGGACGCCGTCGGGCAGACCAGCTTCGGCGAGGATGCGCACGAGACCCGCCCCGTTTAAGGAAGCATTGCCGGCCGGTTTTATAACGACGGTGTTGCCGCAGATCAGGGCGGGGGCGAGCTTCCAGGAGGGGATCGCCAGCGGGAAGTTCCAGGGTGTGATCAGGGAGACGACTCCGAGCGGCTCTCTGGTCGAGGAGATCTTCACACCGGGACGGGTCGAGGGCGGCGCCACTCCGGCGAGCCGCCACCCCTCGGAACCGTAGTAGCGGAAGATCGCCGCCGCCCGCGCGGCTTCTGCCCGGCTCTCCTTCATCGGCTTGCCCGCCTCGCGGGCCATCAGGCGCGCAAGCTCCTCGGCCTGCTCCTCGATGAGGTCGGCAGCCTTCAACAAAATAGCCCCTCGCGCCGAGGGGAGCATCGCTTTCCACTCTGGAAGCGCAGCCGCTGCGGCCTCTATGGCCCGTCGGGCCTCCTCCTCGCCGGACTTCGGGGTAGTGCCGAGGACCTCCGAAGGGTTAGATGGGTTGACTATCTCGGAGGTCTCGCCCGAGTCAGCCGGGACCCACTCACCACCGATAAAGTTGAGAGCTTCCGTCTGGGATTCAATCATCTTATTCCTCCTCTAAAGCGTATCTGATCGAACTTCGTATTCTTACCCTTTTCGGACCGGCATCACAAGCTTCACCTTACCGGACTACGTCATTCTCCAGGGTCAGCCCACCGACGGAAATCTCCGTCCGGTCTCCTGCCATCAGCGTGAACTCCTCGCCCGGTACTATGCCCGTGCCTGTCATCAGGAAAGCCCCGTTCGGGAATGAGAGCTCCCGGCCAAGACAATGGGCCAACTCCTCGTAGGTCCGCTTCATGCGGGAAGTGCCGGTCTCTTCCTCGAAGAGGAGGTCGCCACTCCGATGAATATGCAAACTGATGGGCAGATCCCGCATGTCCTCGGGGTCTCCGAGCAAGATACCGGGACCGAGCGAGCAGGCCCCATCGTAAACTTTGGCCTGGGGCAGATAGAGCGGGTTCGCACCCTCTATGTCCCGCGAGGAAACGTCGTTGCCGGCGGTGTAGCCAACGACCTCCATCCGGCTGTTGAGTACGAGTACCAGCTCCGGTTCCGGCACGTTCCAGCGGCTGTCTTTCCGGACGCGCACCGGCTGTCCGTGCCCCGCGACCCTCCAGCCGGCGGCTTTGAAGAACAGCTCGGGCCGCTCGGCGGCGTAGACTTTATCGTAGATGTCCGCGTCCTCGGCTTCGAACATGCGCGCCTCGCGGCTGACGAGGTACGTAACGCCACCGGCCCATACCTCTTGCGACGGCTCGACGGGTGGCAGGATCCGATCCTCCGCAGGCTCCGCCAGGGGGAGACTTTCGAGAAGCCCGGAAACATCCTCCGTCGGCAGTTCGAGCAGGAGATCCAGCGTGAAACGCGCCGGCAAGTACCGGCCCTCCAGCGCCCAGCGAGGGCCCATGGGCGTCTCGTGTCTTGACAAGTACATGTGTACCGAACCTCCTTTCCTGACGCATACAAACTATCACGATAGCGCTCTGGTTGCGCGGGACACCGCGTGTGGTCTATGTGGGAAGCGTACCGGTTACATCTGGGGTACTTCCGCGGAGCCATAAAGGAGGGTGGGACTCCGATGGCCGCGCCGTCGCCTCCAACTTCTCCGTTCTGGAGTGGCACGCCATAGACATGCCCCACCGGGAGGATTTCGTCCGCTACTCGGGCGGCGTGGTCATCCGGGACGGACATATCGACCTAACCGAAGCCCCCGGCCTCGGCCTGGAACACCGCCACGACAAAGACGGTATCCCTTTCTTCGAGCGGGAGTAGAGCCCTCTCCTACGAAACACCGATACCCCAGGTGGTGGTAAAAGTCTCTCCGGACTGTAAGACACGCAGGCCGACGCCGGTATTGAAGGCGTTTGGGGCGCAGGTCATGGGCTCGATGGCGATGCCGCGGCGGTGTGACTCGTCCGGTAGCGTGTCACCGGTGAAGACCTGGATAAAACCATTCTCCGAGTCCATCCAGAGCGTGATCTCCGGGTCGCCGTCGGGGTGGGTAAACACGACGCGCGTCAGGCCGTCGGGGTCGGGGGTCACGTCGGTAAAGCACGTATCTAGCTGGATGTCCCCGATCTCCTTTCCCTCCCGGAAGTCGTACTCTGTTCCCTCGACGCCCGCCTGTCCCGTCGGGATGAGATGTTCGTCCGTCTGGAAGTAAGTCCCGGCCGGCACGCGCAGCTTGCACGTATCGACCTTCGGTGTCCCAACGGTGAAGTAAGGGTGATGGCTGGCTCCGAACGGCAGGCTGGTCTCCCCGATGTTGGTCACCGTCGTCCGGACACCGAGCCCCGCGCCGGAGAGCGCGTACTCGATCTCGAGCGAGAGCACATGGGGATATCCCTTCCGGGGATGTAGCACGAGCCCCATGACTACCCGGTCCTCATCCTGCTCCAGGCAGTTCCAGTTCGACCAACACACGAGCCCGTGGAGGGCGGCGTCCTTGTCCACCTCGTTTATCGGGAGCTGGTACTCTTCACCCTCGAACTCATACCTCCCCCCCTCTATCCGGTTCGGCCACGGTAAAAGCGTCTGCCCACGAGAGTGGTCGCTCATCGCCTCCGGGCGGAAAGTATCCAGAAACTCCCGCTCCCCGACCCGGTAGCTCCTGAGCGTCGCCCCGACCTCGGTAACGACGGCGCTCTGGTCGCCGGACTTTATCTCGAATTGTCTTCCCGTGGGCAGGGACGAGTCTCTCCCCATCGTGCTCCCCTTTCGTCCGATATCAGAGCCTCTCTACCGAAGCCCCGCTTATTCTTTGGAACTGCCCATACGGGCCTTGCGATACTCAGAGACCATGAGCTCGGTCAGCTCCTCGACGGAGGTCTCGGCGGTTGGCTTATCGTAGCTTATTCTGCCATGCTGCAACACATTGACACGGTCGCAGACCTCGAAGACGTGGGCGTAGTTGTGGGCGATCAGGATTATGGAGATTTCGCCCTCATCTTTGAGCCTCTGTACGAGGTCCAGGATCATGGCGCCCTCTTTGGCGCCCATCGCAGCCAGTGGCTCGTCCAGCAGCAGTATCTTGGCGTTCGAGTAGACCGAGCGAGCGACGGCGATGGCCTGTCGCTGTCCGCCTGAGAGCATGGCAACCTCGGTATCTATGGATGGGATGTTGACGCCCATGTCTTCGAGGTACTGGGTGGTCTTCTGCTTCATCTTGCGGTTGTTCAGGAACGGTCCGCGCGTGATCTCCCCGTTCAGGAACATGTTGTGGTAGACGGAGAGATCGTTGGCGAGGGCCAGGTCCTGGAAGACCGTCCGGATACCGAGGGACTGGGCGTGCGAGACGGACTTCAGCACGACCTCTTCACCGTCGATCGAGATGGTACCGGAGTCCGGCTTATGGAAGCCGGTGATCGTCTTGATCAGGGTGGACTTGCCTGCCCCGTTGTCACCGATGAGGCCGAGTACCTCGCCCTTGCGCAGGTGCAGCGACACGTCTCGCAGCGCGGTCACCGAGCCGAAGCTCTTGGCCACGTTCTCGACGCGCAGGGCGTCCGGGGCGCCCGTCTCTCCGTTCGCCCTGGCCTCAACGTTCATGAGGAGCCCTTTCTGGCCGTTCTTAGCCTGCCGAAGTAGTAGATGTTGAGGATCATCACGACTATCACCGCCACGCCGAGGATGACGTTGAAGGTGTTGGAACTGACGCCCTGCAGCGTGAAGCCCTGCCGGAGCGTCTGTAAGGCCACCGCCCCCAGGAAAGCCCCGATCATGGTTCCGACGCCCCCGGCTAGCGGAGTCCCTCCGATAACGGCCGCCGAGATGGCGAGGAACATTATGTCGGCCCCGCCGGCGAGCGGGTCTATAGAGCCTATACGCATCGCCTCCAGGATACCGGCGAATCCGGCGAGCGTGGCGCAGAGCATGAAGCTCCCTATACGGATCCAGTTGACCTTTATACCGGCCTCCCTGGCCCCGGTGAAGTTGCCGCCCGTCGCGAAGGTGTGCAGGCCCCAGCGGGTATTCTTGAGCAACAGGTGCATCACGAAAAAGATGCCCACCGTCCAGAGGATCTCCGAATACGGGTAGTTGCCCAGGATCTCCCTCGTAGCGGTCCCCGGCGCGTTCTGGGGAAACCCGCCAGTCAGGATGACGGTCAGGCCACCGAGCAGGAAGAAAGTTCCCAGCGTGACCACGAACGACGGCACGTTGAAGTACACCCTCACCGCCCCGTTGATGAAGCCGATAACCGCGCAGACCAGTAGCCCCACGAGCACTGCGAGCGGCAGGATCAGGAAGAACTGATCGTAGGCGATGTACATGATTGCGGGCGCGAACCCGAAGGTGGATCCGACTGAAAGGTCGATCTCGCCGAGGATCATAACCATCACCAGTCCGGAGGCCATGATCGCGATCGGCGCTATGGCCTGGGAGAGGGTCGTCAGGTTGCTCTGCGTCAGGAAGGCAGAGTTCGAGAACTGGAAGTAGACGAACAGTATTACGGCGACGGCGAAGATTCCCGCCTCCTGCCGCCGCAGCAACCCCCCGGCGAACCGTGTAAACGAGCCGCTCTGCGTCGCCCCGGCTCCCTGGTTTCCTTTCGCGGGTGCGTTCTGAGTCATAAGGCTCCTTGTCGAACAGCCGGACGTTTACGCGGACGGCGCGGCTATCTTGCTCGGGGACTGGATGATCTTCTGGTTCTTCGAGTCTCCCTCGTAGCGTGACTGCGTCTTCAGGTACTGCGCGACGGTGTCCTTCGTCACGAATTTCAGGCCGGTGTTCGTCTCGGACGGCACCATCAGGCCACCGGAGATCTTGAACAAGTAGAGTTGCATCACCGGTTGGAAACCTTGCAAGTAGGGCTGCTGGTCGATCGTGAAGTCTATATGGCCATCTTTGATAAGCTGGAGCGTTTGCGGCAGGAGGTCGTAGCCGCCCCCCTTGACACCCTTGTCGTGAAGACCGTACTTCTTCATCACCTGGGCCACGCCCTGGGTACTGCCGGCGTCGACCGCGAACATACCCTTTACATCCTTGTGGCCCTGGTAGTAGGCGTCGATCCTGTTCAACTCATCGTTTACCTGTGCGCCGGTGGAGATCTCCTCGAACTGGATATCCGCCCCGGACTGCTTGATACCCTCCTTCGCGCCGTCTATGCGCGGCTGTATGTTGAGCTGTCCCGGCGTCGCTATGAACAGCGCCACCTTACCCTTCTTGACGATACCGGCGATCCTCTTTCCCATCTCCACTCCGGACTGGAAAAGGTCCTGCCCGATGTAGGCGAGCGCGGGGTTGGTGCCCGGTCCCTTGCCGTTGGCGTTATAGGCGACGACGGGGATACCCTGGTCCAGGGCCTTGTTGATCGGGTCGTTGAACGCCTTCGGGTCCACGATGGAGACCGCTATACCGTCGGCCTTGCCGTTTATCGCCGTGTTCATCGCGTTGACCATCTCGGAGACCACGGAGTTGGTGGAACCCGTCCACTGGGACTTCGTCCCGATCAAAGCCTCCGCGTCGCTGATGCCGTACTGGGTAGCCGTGAAGAACGGGTTCGTGGTTACGTGGTTGATGAATACGAAGTTGTACTCGGGCGTCTTCGGGTAGTTACCCATACCTCCCCCGGAACCGCCACCCTGCTGGCTCCCCTGCGAGTTCTGCGATCGGCAACCGCTGATGAGTAACCCGGCCCCGGCCAGCGCGCCACCACCAAGAAACGCCCGCCGACCTAGCTTGTGCCCCCCGAGTCCACCATTCTCCATGCGTTCACCCCTGTCTCTCACCAACAAAAAATAACTCTTTCCCACCCAGCATTGTCATACCAGTTGTCGCGCCTGTCAAGCATTTCGGTCTCCGGCGCCCGCGCGAGCTACTGTGGCTGGTCTCCCTGGTCCCACCACAAGCCCATCCGGGCTGTAGTGCCGCCGTCGGCGTAGAGGATCTGGCCGGTCACGAAATCGGCGGCGTCTGAGGCGAGAAAGGCTACCACGGGACCAATGTCTCCAGGGCGTCCGACCCTTCCCCACGGCACGAGGGTGTCTCCGAAGCTGGAGTCGTAGTCCGGGATGTCGAAGTAGCGGGGGACCTCGATGATTCCCGGGCCTACGGCGTTCACCCGGACCTTCTTTTCGGCCAGCTCTATGGCAAGCTCGCGGGTGAAGGCGTTGATGGCTCCCTTGGTGGCCGCGTAGGCCGCGTGACGCGGGAAGCCGCTATGGCCGTGTACGGAGGTTATGTTCACAATGGCACCTCCTCCAGCCTCCAGCATAAAGGGCACCGCCTTTCTGGCGCAGAAGAAGTAGCCTTTTATGTTCAGGTCGAAGACCTCGTCGTAGACTTCCTCCGTCGTGTCCAAGAAGTCCAGCGCCCGCGTCACCCCGGCGTTATTTACCAGGGTGTCGATCCCTCCCAAGGCGTCCGCCGCTTCGTCGACCACCCGCTCGCAGTCTCCGACCTTGCTCAGGTCGCCCTGCACGGCGGCGGCTTCGCCCCCGAGCTTCTCTATTATGGAGAGGGTCTCGTCCGGTTCCGTGTGGGCGTAGTGGACCGCGACGGCAGCACCCCCACGGGCGAGCTCGACGGCGATGCCCTG
>JBBPZT010000148.1:0-2777 GCA_038198625.1 Rubrobacterales bacterium | reverse complement strand
TAGGGAACGTAGCTCTCATTGGTTGACTGGTCGAAGTAGGTCAGGTTCTCGCCGGAGTAGGCGGCGTGCTGTTTTAGGTCGTAGTCGGAACGGTTGGCGACGCCTTCGAGCTCCGACCACCCGGCGAACGGGTAGTTGTACTCGATATCCACGGTTCGTTTGGAGTAGTGGGAACGCTTCTCGGGCGGGTGCTCGAAATGGCGGAGGTTTGACTCGGTGAGGCCGAGGTTAAGATACCAGTTCCAACGCTCCTGGAGCCAGTATTCGAACCATTCGGCGTCCGTGCCGGGCTCGACGAAAAATTCCATCTCCATTTGCTCGAACTCGCGGGTACGGAAGATGAAGTTGCCTGGTGTGATCTCATTCCTGAAAGACTTGCCGATCTGGGCGATCCCGAACGGCACCTTTACCCGGCTGGTCTGCAACACGTTCTTGAAGTTCGCGAAGATCCCCTGCGCCGTCTCCGGCCTCAGATACGCTAGGTTCTCAGGGCCTTTTACGGGACCCGTATAAGTCTCGAACATCAGGTTGAAGGGGCGCACCGGGGCGAAGTCACGACCACCGTCGACCGGGTCTTTTATCCGTTCGTCGGTTTGGATGATCTCAGAAATTTCTTCAGCAGATAAACCTTCCACGTCCTGTCCCGTTGCCGCTTCTATAAGGTGGTCCGCACGGAAACGCCGCCCGGATGTTCTACTCTCGACGAGCATGTCGTTGAACGTCGCGGTATGACCGGATGCTTCCCACACTCTGGGGTGCATGATTATTGCGGCGTCGAGGCCTACCACGTCGCTGCGGGTGTGGACCATGCTGCGCCACCACTCGTCTTTGATGTTCCGCTTCATCTCGACGCCGAGAGGACCATAGTCGTAGGAGGAGCGGATGCCGCCGTAGATCTCCGAGCTCTGGTACACGAAGCCCCGACTCTTGCAGAAGGCTACTATCTCTTCCATGCTGACCGTTCGCGACACGAAATCCTCCGGACCCTTGAAATGCTTTCCACGACGTTAATTCCAGGCAAGTATAGCCTAGAGGCGGGGGCGGATTGAACTGGAAAAAAGGCAGGCTGCGTTATAATGTCCGGATGGAAATTTTACTTGCCGCGGGCATCGGTATAGGTCTCTCGGCGGTAGCCGGACTGCGGGCATACGTGCCGCTCGCTATCGTCGGAATATTCGGAATACTCGGGCTCTTCGGGCTTTCGGGGCTCTTCAAGCAGGTGGATGGCTGGGTTGTAGTGGGCCTGCTGGTCTTCCTTGCGCTAGTCGAGAGCGGCCTGGATAAGATCAAGTCCCTCGACCCTACCCTGGACTATATTCAGACACCGGTGCGGATCCTGGCGGGCGCCGTGCTCTTTGCGGCGGCGGTGGGAATCGGGCTGGGTGTCGCCGCCATTCCCTGGCTTATCGCGGGCGGGGCCATCGCGGGTGTGGTTTCGGTGCTAAAGGTTGTTCTGCGGCCCTCCATGAAGACCCCGGCGGCAGGGGTCTCGGTCTCGTTTTTGAGTGGCGCGGAAGACCTGCTCGCCTTGATCGGCGGCGTTCTGGCGGTCTTCGTGCCGCTCGTGCCGTTGTTTCTGGTTGCGTTCCTGCTATTCTTCTTCTACCGGATCAGGAAGCGGCGCGGGAGGAAGTACGGAGGGCTCCGCATCCTCGGGGACTGATTTGTCCTGCTCTCCTGGAGGGTGGTATGAGCGAGCGCGAGGTCACGGTAGTAAAGGGAGGACGGGAGACGCCTTTCTCCCGGGGAATCCTGGCGCAGACGCTGGCTCAGGCTGGTGCCCGCGCTGATCTTGCCCACCGGATAGCAAACGAAGTCCGCGCCGAGTTGCTTGCCGAAAGACGTTACGTAGTCGAGGAAGAGGAAGTCCTGGCCCGGGTTCGCTCTAAGCTGCAGGTAATGGACGCCCTGGTCGTCTCCCGTCTGGACAAGTGGCGCATACTGCGCGAGACCACAGAGCCCGTGGTAGTGCTTATAGGAGGGGCCACGGGGGTCGGGACGAGCACGTTGGCGGCTGACGTAGCCCGGCGCCTGAACATACAGAGCGTCATAGGTACCGACTCGATCCGGGAGGTGCTGCGGAGGGCGGTAAGCCCCGCGTTGCTACCGATGCTCCACAAGAGCTCCTACGGGGTCAAAAAGGAAGATATTCGGGTGCCGGTGGCAGAGGAGGAACTAGTCCTCTACGGCTTCCGGGCGCAGTCTTCGCAGGTCTCCGTGGGGGTCGAGGCTATTGTAGAGCGGGGTTTGAAAGAGGGGACGAACCTGGTGATCGAGGGGGTACACCTCGCCCCGGAGATCATCCTGGACCGCTTCCGGGACCACCCGAACGTCTGCTCGCTGGTCGTCTATCTCTCGGATGATGATGTACACAGGGACCGTTTCTACGTGCGGGCTCTTGGTACCTCGATGCGCCGACCGGCAGAGGAGTATATCTCTCACTTCCGGGAGATACGCCAGATCCACGACTACATTCGGGAGAGTGCCGAACGTACCGGGGTATTTTGCGTGGAGAACCTGTCTATCGAAACGGCTTCCGACGCGGCCGTCGCCTTTGTGGCGAACCGGGTTTCCGGGATAGCCGAGAAGACCCGTGGCCGTGACTCATCGCTCCTGCTCGATACGGGCATCAGCCACTAGATGTCTGTTGCGTGGATTGACGATAGAACTTGGGCCATCCGACCCCTCGGCGAAAGGAACCTCGGATGGCCCAAGTGCAGCATACCCCGGCCCCGCCGTCCCTGGAAGAGGCGATCACCACGCTGTTCTGCCTCATC
>JBBPZT010000147.1:0-10368 GCA_038198625.1 Rubrobacterales bacterium | reverse complement strand
GGGCTCGCCTACGGGGCGGCCCGCGACTTCCCTTCCGCGTTCAGGGCGATGAAGCAGGGCGCGCCTGACCCTACGCGGACAAAGACTCCGGCGGCGGGTGCTGTAGATTTTACGCGTACCGTGCCGGCCATCGTCTTCCACGGAGACCGGGACGGCACCGTACATAGGCGCAACGGAGACCAGATCCTCAACCAGTATGCAACACCCAAGACCATCCCCGACCACGCCGGCGTACCGCCGGTGAAAGTGCGTCAGGGCCAGGCGACAGGTGGTCGCTCCTATACCCGCTCCGTCTACCAGGATGAGACAGGAGACTCCATCGCGGAGGGGTGGCTCATCCACGGGGCGGGACACGCCTGGTCCGGCGGAAAGCCGGCCGGATCATATACGGATTCGAGCGGTCCAGACGCCTCCGCGGAAATGGTGCGCTTCTTCCTGGAGCATCCGCAAAGCTAGACGCCGCAATGGGGTAGGCTCCGGAGCACCTGGATACGATTCTTACCGAATCGTTGCTTTCTCGTGGCCGAATATTGTTGTCCGCACAACCGCGATGTAGAGCAAGCCGGGTGATGAAGCTGGGCTTCGACCGCTCCAAAGACCTGGCTTTCTTTTATATCTCTACGTTAGCGGTACTGATCGTTAGGAGGTGACGCCGGTTCTGGTGGATTTGGCGGCGGATAGATGGATGATGGAGAGACGGACGGGTTTAAGCTCGTAGTACCACCTTCGCCTTTGGTGGATCGTTGACCATTGGTTCCTCGGGGAACGCCGATGACCACGGAGACCTTCGAACCCCGTAGCACGCGGGTGCCGGCCTGGGGATTGGTGGAGAGAATCTCTCCGTCGCTGGAGCCTCCTCGACGGCTGCTCACTACGAGCTGGAGATCCTCTTTCGTACTTGTCTTGGCCTGTTCGAGCGTCTGACCTGATAGGTCCGGTACGATCACAGTTTGCCGGACGATGCTGTAAAGGGCGCTCGCGGCGAGGAGGATGATCAACGTAAAGAACAGAGCCTTGTCTGTTCGCCGGCGTCTCCAGTGCTTCACGGTGGGCGGGGACGAAGCTGCCGGTGAAGATATCAGTTGAGGGTGGTCCTCTTCCGGGGTCGGGTTGGCCGGTGGGTCATGGCGCTGCTCCGGTGCTCCCGCCACGGCTGTTGTAGCTGGAGCGTTTCTCTTTTCGCCAAGCCCTCTCTCAAGGGCGTCGGCCAGCTCCGTCGCGTTCGGAAACCGCTGTTCCGGAGCGCGTGACAGAAGCCGCATCGTTACCTCGACGAGCCAGGACGGAGCATCGGGGGCGCGGTCTTCGAGAGGTGGCGGGTCCTGTGTGAGACGTTTATTCACCACCGCCATCGGACCCTCTTCCCAACTGTCGGCCTCGAACGGTCTCGAACCCGAGATCATCTCGTAAAGGACTACTCCAAGGGAGTAGAGGTCGCTACTAGGAGTAATGTTCTCGCCCGCTGCCTGCTCTGGCGAGAGGTAGTGGACTGTGCCCACGAGCATGCCCGGCTCGGTGAGGGAGGTGCCTTCGACGGCCTTTGCCACCCCGAAGTCAGCCACCTTCGCCCGGCCTTCCTCTGTCAACAGCACGTTTTGAGGTTTTATGTCACGATGGATCAGACCGTGCCGGTGCGCCTCTTCGAGGGCATGGGCTATCGCGAGTGCGATCTCGGCTGCGCGCCTGGGGGAGAGGCGGCTTTCCTCGTCGACGAGGTTCTTCAACGTGCCGCCGGAGACGAGCTCCATGGCTATATAGGGAGCGCCATCCGTCGTCTCTCCCAGGTCGTAGACGGTGACTATATTCGGGTGCGAGAAGGAGGCTGCCAAGTGTGCTTCTCTCTCGAAGCGCCGGACGAACCCGCGGTCGGATGCCAGGCGCCGATCGAGCACCTTGAGCGCCACTGTCCTTCCAAGCACCTTGTCCAGAGCCAGAAAGACTTCAGCAGCGCCTCCGGACCCGATTTGTCTTCTGATCTGGTAGCGGCTGTCATCCAGACGTGTGCTGCCCAAGCTTCCCGATTCTCCGTTCACGCTCGTTGACCTAATCCTGCGCCTGACGAATACATCGTACGTTCATAGTAGCAATAGATCGGAGTGTGGAGCCTCCTCCTTTGATAGGAGGCTCTTCCCGACGAGAGTATGGTTGCGTAGCCTGCCTTGGTCTCGCTCTCTGGTCTGTATACTCTTCTGCGTGGGCATCGGGACCGCCATAAACGTCGTCGCCGTGCTGGTGGGCGGGGTCATCGGCGCCATTGCCGGGGCTCGTCTTCCAGAGGGCATCCGCGCGACCGCGATGCAGGCTATCGGGATCGTGACGCTGCTGGTCGGGGTCTCGAACTTTCTAGAGTACAAGAATCCTCTCGTTCCGCTGGTGAGCGTCATTGCCGGGCTTCTGGTTGGGGAATTGCTCGGTATCGAGCGGGCACTGAAGCGCTTTGGGGATTATCTTCAGAAGCGTCTCTCGCGGGGAGAGAGCCAGATCAGCCGGGCGTTCGTCACCACGAGCCTACTGTTCTGCGTTGGTCCGCTCACGGTGATCGGCTCTCTCGAAGACGGCCTGAAAGGAGACTACAGCCTGCTCGCGCTAAAGAGCGGGCTCGACTTTATCGCTTCCCTCACCTTCGCCTCGGTGCTGGGGTGGGGAGTCTTGCTCTCTGCCGGGACCGTGTTGGTCGTCCAGGGCTCTATAACGCTCGGGGCCGGGTTACTGGCGCCGCTGGTGACACACGCTATGATCTCCGCCACCACCGCGACCGGCGGTATTCTCATCTTCGGGCTCGGGCTGGTATTGCTGGACCTCAAAGACATCCGGGTCGCGAATATGTTGCCGGCGCTCCTCTTCGCCCCGTTGCTGGTCGCGGCGGCTCCTCTCTGGCCCCTGTGATAGATCACATTATTTTCAGAAGCCGAATGCTGATAGTATTGGCCAAGCGCATCGAGAGAAGAGAGGCTTAGAAGATGAGCATGTTCCCGACGAATATCCTGCTCGCCACCGATGGATCCTCGAGCGCGGCGCCCGCCCTCAGGGCCGCCGCGGATCTGTCCGCCAAAACGGACTCTGGGGTACAGGTCATCTACGTCGGCAAAGGAGTTCCCGCACCGGGAGCCTACAACGACCCTGGCCAGAGAGACTCGGAGGCCTCGGATAAAGCACGCGGCTTGCTCGAGGAGCAGGCCAAACAGATTGAAGAACTGGGCGGTAAAGTCGTCAATGCCAAGGTCGTACCCGGCAAGAAGCCGGCCGAAGAGATCGTTAAGCTTACCCGTGATGAAGATATAGGACTGGTGGTAATCGGCAGCCGAGGTCTCGGCCGTATTCGCTACGCCATACAGGGGAGCGTATCCGGTACCGTTGTGCGCGAAGCATACTGCCCGGTACTAGTCGTACACGGAGATGCAGACGTATAATACTCAAAGGGCAGACAGACAAACCAGATTAAATAAGTGATAAAGGTTTTGGAGGGAGTTTTTGAGCGCTCTGGATAAAGATGAGAGAAGCGGTATGGAAGGCGGGGGAGATAGGGAGTGGCACGGCAGTCCTCTGGACATGAGGGATGGGCTTGATCACGAGGGAATAAGGGAGATCGTGGTCGAGTATAGCAACGGTGATTCGGACGTGTTCCGGTCGAAGTTGCGGGATGAGTTTTACGCCTACGAGTTGCACCAGATGGCAGCTTACGTGGACACGATAGCCGATTCGATCCGCAAGGGTCAGAAGAGGTAGGAGGCGAGTTGCACGGTATAGAACGCACGCGCAAGCTAGATGATAATTCCGGTCTGGACAACGGGGTAAGCCGGATCCAGATCCGATACTCGGACGGGCGAGTCGTGAACTTCCTGCCCGACGCCAGCCGCGGCACCTTTAGTGAGGACGACATCCTGGAGCTCAAGACAGTCATAGACAAGGCCTCTGCGGCGGCCGAGTGGTCGGAGATAGGCACCCTGTAGCCTAGATCTAGGAGGCGGCGTACGGTCTTTAGTTGTAGCGGTCGTACCGGTCGAAGTAATCCTCGTCGAGGCTTACTTCTTCCCCGGCTAGTTCTCTCCGTCTCAGGTCCCAAAGCACCTTCAGGTCATGGTCTATGGTTTCGAGGCTCCGGTGGTCTTCCTGACTGTCGTGGTGGGTTCCCTCGCGGGCGATAAGGTTCTCTCTCACCTCGTTGAGCCTCTCTATCCTCTGCATCACATTTTGCGCCATGAGATCTCACTCCTATCGTAGTCGTATCTGTTTTATTCTAACGGAAAGATACGGTTGGGCGGACGTGGGGTTTTGAACTACCTGGAAGGAGAAGTTTGCTAGAGAGGATCCACCATCTCGGCTACGCGGTTCGGGACCTGGAAGCCGCGACCCGTTTCTACCGGGCTCACTTCGGCGCTGAGCCGGAAGCCCCCGAAGAGGTCGAGGAACAAGGTATAACGGCCTCGATGTTCCGGGTTGGAGAGTCGAGGATAGAGCTCGTTCAGCCGACCAGGGAGGACTCTCCCGTCGGCAAGTTCCTCCACAAACGCGGCGAGGGGTTCCACCACGTCGCCTTCCAGGTAGAGGACCTCGATAAAGCGCTTGGAGAACTGAAGGCGGATGGCGTGGAGTTGATCGACGAGGAGCCCCGCATCGGCGCGGGCGGCACCCGCATGGCCTTCGTTCACCCCAAAGAAGCGTTCGGGGTGCTCACCGAGCTTGTAGAATTGCCGAAAGAGGCCTAGTAAGAGAGGTTCATCGTGGACAGTGCCCGGAGTAGCCGTAAAGAGCGCCACACGCAACGTGGGACGCAAGACGACGTGGAACGCGACGCGAAGCGCGAAGCGAAGCGCTTTACGGAGTCTGGGATCGAGATAGAGTCGGTCTACGGGCCCGGGCATCTGAACGGCTTCGACTACCCAGAAAAGCTCGGGGACCCCGGCGAGTATCCTTACACCCGCGGCGTTTATCCTTCGATGTACCGCGGAAGGCCCTGGACCATGCGCCAGTATGCCGGCTTCGGGACGGCCAAAGAGACCAACGAGCGCTTCAAATACCTGACTCAGAACGGTCAGACTGGCCTCTCGGTCGCCTTCGACCTGCCGACCCAGATGGGTCGCGACTCCGACCACGACCTGGCCCTGGGGGAAGTCGGCAAGGTCGGGGTCGCCATAGACTCGCTCCTGGACATGCGTGAGCTTTTCGACGGCATCTCGCTAAAAGAAGTCTCGACTTCGATGACCATAAACGCCACCGCCTCCACGCTTCTCCTGCTCTACTCTCTCGTCGCCGAAGAGCAGGGCGCGAAGCCCGAGGAAGTTACCGGCACGACCCAGAACGACATCCTGAAGGAGTATCTGGCGCGAGGAACGTACATCTACCCGCCGGGACCCTCGATGAGGATCACGACGGATATGTTCGCCTACTGCGCCGGGGAACTACCGCGCTGGAACACTATCTCCATCTCCGGCTACCACATCCGGGAGGCGGGCTCGACGGCCGTCCAGGAGCTCGCCTTCACGCTCGCGAACGCCATCGCCTACGTCGAGGCGGCGATAGCGGCGGGCCTCGACGTAGACGAGTTTGCCCCGAGGCTCTCGTTCTTTTTCAACGCCCACAACGATCTGTTCCAGGAGGTCGCCAAGTACCGGGCGGCGCGCAGGATGTGGGCCAGGATCATGAAGGAACGTTTTGGTGCGACGGATGAGAAGAGCCTCAAGCTTCGCTTCCACACCCAGACTGCCGGCTCATCGCTCACCGCCCAGCAGGCCGAGAACAACATCGTCCGCACCACCGTGCAGGCCCTCTCGGCAATCCTCGGCGGCGCACAGAGCCTCCATACCAACGCCTTCGACGAGGCGCTCGCCCTCCCGACCGAGAGGAGCGCGAGGATCGCGCTGAGGACACAGCAGATACTCGCGAACGAGGGCGGGCTTACGGAGACCGCCGACCCCCTGGCCGGTTCCTACTACGTCGAATCATTGACCGACGCCGTGGAGGAGGAGGCGTGGGAGTACATCCGGCGGATAGATGCGATCGGCGGCTCGGTCAAGGCGATCGAGGAACGTTATATGCAGCAAGAGATAGAAGAAGCCGCGTTTCGATACCAGCGAGAGATCGAGAAAGAAGAGCGTGTGATCGTCGGCGTCAATCGCTACGCCGGCTCCGCCGAGACTGACGAAGACCCGGAAATGGAACTGCACACGGTGGATGAGTCGATCCGCGAGAAGCAGGCCGAACGACTGGTGGAGCTGAAAGAAAGCCGTGACACCCCGGCCGTTGAGAAAGCGCTCGCGGATTTGAAAAGCGCCGCCGAGAGCGGACACAACCTCCTCTACCCGATGAAAGAGGCGCTCGCCGGTCTCGCCACGCTCGGCGAAGTAGCCGACACCTTGCGGGAAGTCTTCGGCCAGTATCGCCCCTGAGCCGTGGGTAATGATCCGCTAAAGTTTTCTCGGGACCGGTCGATAACACCCTTTGGTGAGCAAAAATTACTTGTTAAATAGCTTTGAGGGGTCTGATTTTGGCTATCTTACGTTTGAAAATCCTGTCGATACTCGTCCTGGTGACGGCTTTCACCGTCCTGGTCTTCGTCCAGGGACCTAGTCAGAGCGCCCTCGCGAAGCCCGCAAAGGGCAACGGTGGAAACCAGCCGAGCTTCTCCAGTTCAAAGGTCAAGAAGTTCGCCTCCGGGCGAATAATCGTACAGCTCAAGAGTGGGGTGCCCAAAGAGAAGCTCAGGGCACTAAACCGGGGCAAGGATGCCCGGATCAAGGAAAGCATCCCCGATAGCAAAGTCAGCGTGGTAGACCTTCCCTCCGACCTCTCGGTGGAAAACGCCGTGAATCTCTACGAGAAGTCCTCGATCGTCAAGCATGCGGAGCCGGACTACCTCCTGAAACCAACCAAAACCCCCAACGACCCGCAATACCCGAGCCTGTACGGGCTGAACAACACCGGCCAGACCGGCGGAACGTCAAACGCCGATATAAACGCTCCCGAAGCGTGGGACGTGACGACCGGTAGCGCGAGCACCATCGTAGGCGTGATAGACACCGGGGTAGACATAAACCATCCGGACCTCAGGAACAACATCTGGACCAACCCTGGTGAAACAGGAGTGGATTCTCTCGGGCGCAACAAGGCGACCAACGGGGTGGACGACGACCACAACGGGTACGTGGACGACGTTCATGGCTGGGACTTTTTCCACAACAACAACAGTGTCTACGACCGGGGAGACGGTGACCAGCACGGCACACACGTGGCTGGAACGATAGCTGCGCAAGGCAACAACGGCATCGGGGTGACGGGGGTAAACTGGCATGCCCAAATTATGCCGCTCAAGTTTATCGGACCCACCGGCGGTTATACTTCCGATGCCGAGGCCGCCATCCGCTATGCCATCGACAACGGCGCTAAGATCACCAACAACTCCTGGGGCGGAAGCCAGTACTCTCAGACCCTGAAGGATGCTATTACCGCCGCCCAGAACGCCGGGGTTCTCTTTGTGGCGGCGGCCGGGAATAACGGAGTCAACAGCGACGCCAGCCCTTCCTACCCGGCTTCCTACAACAACTCCAACATCATCTCCGTGGCCGCTACGGACAACCGGGACGGCCTCGCGAGCTTCTCGAACTACGGATCTACCACCGTAGACCTGGGAGCGCCGGGAGTCGGTATCCTCAGTACGTTGCCGGGCAACACCTACGGCTCCTACAACGGCACCTCGATGGCCAGTCCCCACGTGGCCGGTGTGGCGGCCCTCATAAAGAGCGCCAATCCTAGTCTCGACAGCGCGCAGATCAAGTCCCGCATCCTCCAGTCGGTGGATAAGGTCTCAAGCCTTCAAGGCAAGACGGCTACCGGAGGCCGCCTGGACGCTGCGCGGGCATTGGGGCTCAAGTCCACTAACCTTGTGATGAACACGAACCCGAGGACTGTAGCTTACCGGAGCGCCACCACGCTCTCGGGCAGGTTGACGGACCAGAGTGGCAACGCGCTCGGGGGACGAACGGTTACGCTGTACAAGAGGCCGCTTGGAACTACCGCCAGCAAGTTGAGTACGCTCACGACCGCTTCCGATGGCACTTACAGGCTCGGAGGGGTGAGACCCGACAAACACACCTATTACTGGGCCAGGTTCGGCGGTAGCCAGGCCGAAAGTCTGGAACCATCCAGCAGCGCCGCCAGCCGCGTAAACGTCAGGGCTTTCGTGAACCTGAACCTTTATCAGGAAAATCTCAAGCTCGGGAACCGGCGTGGCATGTCAGGGCGGGTGTTGCCCAGCCACGCGGGCAAGGCCGTGAAGATAGTGATCAAGCGCAACGGCGTGGTCATCGCCCGCCAGGGAGTTCGTCTGAACAGCAACTCGGTATACAGGTTCGTGTACAAACCTCAAAGGACCGGCTATTACGCCTTTTATACCGTCTTCTCGGGTGACACGGATCACCTGAGCAGCCGCAGTCCTCAAAAGGCGTTCCGGGTAGTGACGGTCAGGGCGACCGTGCGAGATAACCGGACCAACCTCACAAAGCGCCAGATACGCCTGTACGTGGACGGGAGGAGGCGGGGGCGCTTCGCTTACGACAGGGCCAGGGATCAGCTACGATACACGACTCCGAGGCTCTATCTCGGCCGTCACGTGGTGAAGATCATCGCCAACGCCGCCGCCGGCAACGTCGTCCGAAGGAGTTGGGCTTTCAGGGTAGTCCGCCGCTAAAAATCCCCCTACGCACCTCCTGTTTTCGGGCAAGGGGATAGGGAATTTACACTCCGGGTTCCGTCACTTCGAAGCGCTGAAAAGCCCGATTTGGTACGAAGGCTGTGTGGTATATTGGCCCTTAAAGTCAAGGGGAGAAAGCCCCGCTTCAGGTCCTGAGATCACACCTTATGACAGACGCCCGAGGAGGCACAGTGGTTGACTGGTTTCGCAACCGTACCAGCAAATCTAAGAACCCGTCTGATGAACGAGCAACCGGCGCCTCGGAGTTCGATTCGGAGACAGCCGGCAACCTCATAGACCGTACCCCGAAGGAGGAGACTATCCCGGCGGACGGTTTCTCCGAGGCGGGAGTTCGGGAGGCGTTGCGCGACGTGAGGGACCCGGAGATCGGCCGGGATCTCATCTCTCTAAACATGGTCCGCTCCATCGAGATCGAAGGCTCCGCCGTCACTGTGGGCGTCTCACTCACTACCGCCGGTTGCCCGCTCAAGCACCGCATCACCCAGGACATCCAGGACCGCTTGAAGCAGATTCCCGGCGTCGCGGCGGTCGAGGTCGACTTCGGGGTGATGACCGATGTGGACAGGCAAAACCTCCTCACCTCTCTCCACGGCGGCCCTTCGGAGCTAGCGCCGGCCTTCACCGACGAGTCGAAGACACGCATCATCGCGGTCGTCAGCGGCAAGGGTGGGGTCGGCAAGAGCACCGTGGCGCTAAACCTGGCTGCGGCGCTCGATAGAGCCGGTCACAGCGTGGAGATCCTGGACGCCGACGTACACGGCTCGTCCATCCCGGTTATGCTGGGCGCGACCGAGAAACCAAACGTAGTCGATGGCATTATCTTCCCCATAGAGTCCGCCTCTGGCCTGAAATTCATCTCGATGGGTAACTTCGTGGGAGAGGGGCAGGCTATTATCTGGCGCGCCCCTATAGTGAACAAGGCCCTCACTCAGCTCATGCGTGATGTCTACTGGGACGAGCCGGACTTCATCATCGTGGACATGCCGCCCGGAACCGGCGACGTGGCTCTGACCGTCGCACAGATGATCCCCAAAGCCGAGGCTCTGGTCGTGACCACCCCGCAGGCCGACGCCGCGCGGGTGGCGGCTAAAGCGGGCAAGATGGCCGTACAGGCGCATCTCAAGCTAGCGGGTGTTGTCGAGAACATGAGCTACGCTGAGTGCCCCGACTGCGGCAAGGAGTTGAAGATCTTCGGCGGCGACGGCGGTGACCGGGTGGCCGGAGAGCTGGATGCCAGACTCATGGGACGCATCCCGATCCTCCCGGATGACTCCGGGGAGCCGGGCAACGCGCTCTTCGAAGAGGATAGCGCGCCTGCTCGCGCCTTCGACGAGATAGCCACGAGCCTCTCTGCCACGAAAGTCCGCAAGAGGATAAAAGTCCTCTAACGGGTCCCGACTAGGCTAACACGCCTTGCGGTAACTCGTCATCCCTCCGGCGCATTAACCGTACAAAGAAGTGGCCCGACGCCCCTCATGGAGCACCGGGCCACTTGCGGACCGAAACAACAACTACCTTTAATCCTACAGTGCCACATTTATCTTGACTCGTCGGCCAGTAGCGTCTCGACTACCTGCTTCCAGCGGCCTTCCTTGCACCATCTGCGGTAACGGCCGTAGACGGTTTCCCACGGCCCGAACTCTTCTTCGGGCAGATCCCGC
>JBBPZT010000146.1:0-16182 GCA_038198625.1 Rubrobacterales bacterium | reverse complement strand
TCCCGATAAGGGCGGCGATGGACCCGCCCATGAGCGTCAACAACCCCACCACCCTCGACCGCTTCTTGTGGCTGGTCAGCGGGGGAGACCTGCGGGGCACGTTCCTCAACTTCGGCCCGGCCGGGCTGCTGGGACGGGTAGACTACTACTGGCGCTACCTCTCCGGCGACTATAACTGGTGGCTGGTCGTGGCCGGGGTGGTCGGCCTGGTGGCGATGATCCTCTGGGATCGGAAGGGGGCCTTGCTGCTCGGATTTCTGTACCTCGGGTGGCTCTTTTTCGCCCTCGAAGACAACATCCCGGACATCCATCTCTACTTCATCCCGACGTACCTGATCCTCTCTCTCTGGATAGCGGTGGGGTTCGGCGTCGCGCTCGAAGACCTGGAGACGCTTGCCTCACGGCTCGGGCGGACCCCTAAACTGGCGATCCTCGTCGTGTTCTCTGCAGTGTTGCTCCTCCTGCCTCTGCCGGGCATCACCGAAGCCTACGCTAAGAACGACGTGAGTGACCTGTATCGGGGACAGAGAACCCTCGACGTCGTGGCGAAGGACGTGCCCAAGAACGCGACCATCCTCCACCACAGGAGTCTGCTGTGGTACATGGTGCTGGTCGAGAAACGGCGACAGGATCTCACGCTTGTGGACCCCTTCTACCGGGACCACAGTCTCAAGTACAACGACATCGTCTGGCCCGATCCCGGCGAGCCTCTGACCCTCAAAGCCACGGACCGTCTCTACGGTACCGGTGACCCAAGCGGGGTAACCGCCGCGAAGATGGCCCTCAAAAAAGGCCCCGTCTATCTGCTCTACGAGCCGGAGATGAGACCGCGGCCCTTCTACAAGAACTTCAAAGTCGTCCACGTAAAAGATCTTCTCTACCGTCTGATGCCGAAGAGCGGTAAGACCAACCCCACCAGGTAGTTCGCGACCGTATCCGGCGGAAGCAAACCTCCGGATACGGCGTATATGAAACATTTCTTCTTTTGGAGAGCACCGGCGAAACCGGTTGCCTCACCGAGACTAACGAGATTCTTTCTATGGTAAAGTGTTCCGGATTTACATACGAGTTGCTAACAAAAGAAACCTGTGGGAGCTGCTCTGTCCAATCCCTGAGGTTGGTAAGATGGCATCTAGCGGTGGTAACAGACCAGAAAAAAGGGGGAAGGCATCTCGCGACGTAGCAATCTTCATGAAGCATTTGACTTTTTGACGTTCCCGATCCGGACGGTAATGCCGTTCCGTGTGGGAGAACGCAGCAAATTTGGACTATCTTCGCGGGCCTCCGAGCGTTTTGACTATGCTGCCCGAGAGGTAGTCGGATACACTCTCGATGTAGGATGCGGTCCGTATGACCGGTTCGTCAGAGAGTACCTCGACGGGAACGGCATGGGCGTGGATGTGTTCCAGTTCGAGGGGCTAAAAAAGAAACAGGTTTTCCCGGACTTGACCAGTTTCCCATTCGATGATGCTTCCTTTGACTCGGCCACCCTTATAGCTACCCTTCACCACATACCGAGGCCCAAGAGAGACGAGGAGCTCGCCGAGATCCATAGAGTACTGAAACCGGGTGGCAACATGATAGTGACCAACACCCTGCCGCTCGCGACCTTTGCGGTTCACCGGGTTACCCGGCTACACGCGAAGTTTTTGGGCAAGGTCTACGATATGGACCTTCTGCGCGAGATGGATGAGGAAGAAGAAGATTACATTACCCAGATGGAAGTAGTGGAACGGATGGCACGCGCAGGGTTTCGTAACATAACCAGAAAGCGTTTCCTCTCCCAGTGGGGCATGAACCGTCTGTTCATGGGTTGGAAAAAGTAGCACAGATTACTAGAGACCCCGGAGATCGCTGAGGCCAGGCTGGTAGCGGGGTGTTCGTGTTCGACGGTGGATGTCTACCGGGTCGCTTCTATAAGACGGCCAACTTCGGATCGGTGACCGGACTTTCACTTTCTACCGTGGTCTATCCACGCACGTTGGTGTTTGCTATACGATCAGCTTTTCTTTGCCGGGGAGTTCTTTACGTACAGCCAGAAGACTCCTATCTTCTCCACGTGGTAGCGAGGACCGAGCCAGTCGCGTAGTTGACGTTTGTGTGTAGCGGTCATACCGGCGCTCGGCAATTGCCGCTGTGCCTCGGCGAAAAACGCTATTGCTTCTGGATCGTAGTCTTCGAGTTCGTTAAGCCAGCCCTCAAACCCTCCCGGCGTCCTCGCGGCGATGATACGGTCGATGCCCTCGGTCGTGAAGAGGTACGGGTTGGGGTTTTTCTGATCGAGGAACACGAATACCTGCGGCGCGTTGATGGAGATCAGGCGCGCGTCTCTCCCGAATTTTTGCTGTATCTGCCGGGCTGATTCTCTCTGGGCTGCCAAGCTCGGCTTCTGGTTTGCCGTTCCCTCGATAACTGGTGTGTTGGCTACGGCGGCCACGAGAAGCCCAGCCGCGAGAACCACCCCGATGAGCCGCGGGGTTTCGACCCGGCGGAGGGCCGCCGCCAGCAGGGCGCCGAAACCGATGGCCGCATAGGGCAAGAATACGTAGAAGTCGTCAGGCGTCTGGAAGTCGGTCAGGGACCACAGGGAGAACAGCGGCAGGGAGATCAGGATAGGTGCGTAACGGTATTTGAGAGGTCTCAGGAAGTAGAGGCTCAGGATCACGCAGAGGCCGACGACTATCGGGACGAGCATGATACCGTACCAGTTGAGCAACTGGCTTATGGGTCCTATAGGTTTGAGTATCGGCAGGCTTCCCCGGTTGATGTATAAGAGGTTGAAGAGGAAGAGCCCGTCGGCGAGCTTGTCCAACGCCCCCTCGTACCAGTAGTAAGCTACCGTGAGCACGAGCGGTACCGTGAGCCCCGCCAGAGCCCGGAATGAGGCCCTGTAACGGGCATCTCTGGGCTGCGTGAACGCCAGAACCACTACTCCTGCTGCTAAAAGACCCATGGGTTGCCACACGAGCAGCGCCAGCGAGCCGGAGAACCCGGCCCAGAACCAACTTTTCCGGCTAGCCAGGTAGAGGCTCAGGGCCTCGAAGAGCACCATGGGAGTCTTGGCGTCCGGCCCTGAGGCAACCGAACGCGCGAAGCTGTAGAAGCCGAGGAAGGTCAGCGCCGCGAACAACCCCGCCACCCTGGACCTGAACACGCTACCGCCGAGGAGGTATACCGCCACTACGGATAGGCAGCCGGTTATGAAGAAAACGAGACGCACGGCGTAGATATCGTCCCAGTTGGAGAGCTCCGCGATCACCGCTCCTATCCCGGCGATCATGACCGGCAGTGGCCCCTTGTGGTCGAAGATGCTGACGTAGGGAGGAACACCATCAGCCATCCTCTGTCCGCCGTAGAGGTAGATGCCGTAGTCTCGATAGAGGGGGCCTTCGAACCCGTACAAGGAGTACACGAAGGTGGCCAGTCCCAAGATGACCAACGGCAATGACAACCTTCCGGCAAGGGTAGAGGACCCCACACCCTTGTGGAGCCCAACAGCGTCCAGTGTCTTACGGAGATCGATCAAATGTCGCTTATGTTAGAGTGCCCCGGCTTCATGCGCAAGAAGCCGGGCGCCGGTAAGTAGACGACGGGAGCAAGCCCTGACTCTAATCGCTTGATCCTTCTTACGCTCTATCCGGGAGACGAGACAAACAAAACCGAAGAACGGGAGCGAGAATTCACGGCGCGTCAACCCCCCAGGAAACCACGGACTTCTCAACGGCCCAGATCCGAAACGCGATGCTGCTTATTGTGCCTCATTCTTTTTTGAATTTTGAAAGATGCTCACGGACAGAAGGCAAATAATCTTCACAGACGCCCCTTCGTCTGGTAAACCCGATGTAGAGTACAAGCCAATAGCCTCCTGGCGCTGCCTTCCGCCGGACATCTGCTTCCGGGTTTCTCGCTGCAGCGGACGGGTTGTATAATGTAAGGTATATATGTGCATTTTGAGAAACACCTGTTAGAGAGTCTGTAGCAAGCTTTGAGAGAGGGGTTGTAGGGTGAGTGAAGAGCCTCGTAGCGCGGAGAACGGCGGGACTTCCACGACGGAGAAGAACGAAAGTCTAACGGTTACTGATAACCGCACGGGCAAGAGTTACGACGTGGAGATCGAGGACGGCACCGTCCGGGCGATGGACTTTCGTCAGATCAAGGTAGGCGAGGACGACTTCGGCCTGATGACTTACGATCCCGGTTTTACGAACACGGCGAGTTGCCGGAGCGCCATCACCTACATAGACGGTGAGAAGGGTATCCTGGAGCATCGTGGCATCCCGATCGAGCAACTAGTCGAGAACTCGACGTATCTGGAGGTCGCCTACCTCGTCAATTACGGGCACTTGCCGACGGAGGACGAGCTCGGGAATTGGACCCACGATATTACCCATCACACCTACGTCCACGAGAACATAAAAGAGTTCATGAACGGCTTCCGGCACGACGCGAACCCGATGGGGATATTGTTGGCGAGCGTCGGGGCACTCTCTACCTTCTACCCCGAGGCAAAGAACATAGATGATGAGGACCAGCGCTACCTCTCCACGGTTCGTATGATCGCCAAGATTCCAACTCTGGCTGCGTACGCATACCGGCACAGCCTCGGACTGCCTTACGTTTACCCGGACAACGATCTTTCCTACGCGGGCAATTTCCTCTCGATGCTCTTCAAGATGGCCGAGCCCAAGTATGAGCCCGACCCCCGGCTGGAGAAAGCGCTCGACACCCTTCTCATCCTCCACGCCGACCACGAGCAGAACTGCTCGGCGGCGGCGGTTCGGGTCGTTGGCTCCTCGCGGGTAGACCCTTACTCCGCGGTCGCCGCCGGGGTCGCGGGATTGTACGGACCACTGCACGGTGGGGCGAACGCGAACGTCCTGCGGATGCTCCAGCGCATCGGCTCCATCGAGAATATCCCCGACTTTCTCAAAGGCGTCAAGCAGAAAGAGGAGCTTCTGTACGGCTTCGGGCATCGCGTCTACAAGAACTATGATCCGCGCGCCCGGCTTATCAAGAGCCACGTGGACGAGGTCCTGGAGGCGACCGGAAAGCAGAGCCCGTGGCTGGACATCGCGCTCGAGTTGGAAAAGCAGGCGATGGACGACGAGTACTTCACCGATCGCAAGCTCTACCCCAACGTGGACTTCTACTCCGGTCTTATCTACGAGGCTATGGGCATCCCGACCGAGGCTTTCACCGTGATGTTCGCCCTCGGGCGCACGGCCGGTTGGATCGCCCAGTGGAATGAGATGCGCCAGGACCCGGAACTCAGGATCGCCCGTCCCCGCCAGATCTACACCGGCGCCCGCGACGCGGACTACGTTCCCCTTAACGAGCGGTAGAAAGCAAGCGCCTGGCTAGACGCTACGGTTGTTCCGTGGCGTCCAGCACGGCGTCGTAGACGCGTCTCTGACGCTCCAGGGCCTCTTTATAGACCTCGTGACGGGCCTCATCCGGGGAGTAGGTCTCTCCGAGCGGAGCCTCCACTTCCTCTATCTCAAGCTCTCCAAGGGCGTCGAGGGCGAGAAGGGCCGCACCCCGGCTGGAGGCCTCATCTACCCCGGAGAGGGTGACGGGCTTGCCGAGACAGTCCGCCATGATCCTGGTCCAGGCGGGAGACCCCAAGAGCCCTCCGCCGGTGGCGATAACCTCTTTCTCTCCCGGAGAAGTCTCTTCCAAGGTTCGTGCGATGAGCGCGAACCGCAAGGCTACCGACTCCATCGCGGCGCGCAGGATCTCGACGGGCGTGGTGCTCATTGAGAGTCCTACGATCGTCCCGTTCGCCCGGTCCGCCCAGCTCGGACCCCGCTCTCCGGCTAGCAACGGCAGGAACGTGAGCCCGTGGGAATCCGGCTCCATCCTGTCGAGGCTCTCCTCTGCTGTTTCCAGTGCCGGAAGGCGCAGGGTGTCCTGGAGCCACCCCACGAGGTTGCCGCCGTTGGAGAGAGCGCCGCCCATGACGAACCTGCTCCCGTCCGCCCGGTAGCACCAGGGGCCGTCGGGGATCTCCACGGACCCGGCCTTCCACAGCGAACGCAACGCGCCGCTGGTGCCAACCATGAGCGCCAATTGTTCCTTCCTGACGGCCCCGCAACCGACGTTGGAGCAGGCGCCGTCCCCGGACGCCGGAAACCAAGGCACGTCCCTGAGAGCCGGCCAGCGCTCGGCCCACTCATCCTGCAATCCCCGCAAAGGCTCGTCCGAGATGGGGGAGAGGTGCGACTCCTCGATCGGCAGGGCGTCGAGCACGCCCTCGTCCCAGCGCTTCCCATTCTGATCGAAGAGCCCGGTGGCCGAAGCCATGGACGTCCCTACCGCCACGTTATCCTGCCCAAAGAGTCTTCCGTGGAAGTATTCGCCGGGTGAGACCCAGAGCGTGGAATTCTCGAAGGCTTCCGCGTTTGCGCGTGAGAGCCACAGCAGTTTCGCCGGCAGGTAGCTGGAGTGGAGCACGCACCCAGTTCTGCGGTGCACGGCCTGCTCGTCCATGCTCTCCCGCAGTTCCCGCGCCGTGCCGGCGGCCCGGCGGTCTGCCCAGGTGAGGACCGGGGTGCTGGGCTTCCCGTTTCGGTCGAGGCCGAGGACGGCGTGCCAGAATGTGCTGAAAGCGACCCCACGTATCCTGCCGGTATCCTCTCCGGCCTGGGAGAGCGTCCTGTCCACGGCCCGGATCACGAGTTCCAGCAGTTCTTCGACATCCTTTACCGCCCCGCCGTCGGCGGTGTACTCCAGTTCGTAGTCCAGCTTCGTTTCCGTTCCGGGTACATGATCTCCCACGCCGTCGTGGAGCGCGGCCCGCACCGAAGAAGAGCCTACGTCCACCGATAGTATCCTCATGCCGGATGTTCTCTCCATGACCTCACCTTTACCCTACGCGAGCCGAACCGGACCGTAGTTTAGCAAGCCGACCGATTTCGGATTTGACCCCGCATTCGTTCATGGTCTAAGGTATTTGGCGGGATGGCGGAGACTGGAGACCTGAACTTGCCTCTCTCGCCCGAATTTGGTGCCCGGGCTGATATGAAGTGATGGTGAGTTTGGCGCGGTTAGCCTATATGTTTTGAGAGGAGATGACATGCAGCAGGCGACGCTCGACAGCCTCGTGGAGGAGGTCAGGGAAGAGGTGGTGGGGTGGCGGCGGCGCCTTCACCGTAACCCGGAGCTCTCGTTCCGAGAAGAGGAGACCTCGCGGTTCGTCTACGAGACGCTCGAATCCTTCGGCAATCTCGAGCTCTCGCGTCCGACGCCGACCAGCGTCGTTGCGCGGCTCGTCGGGAGAGAGCCGGGGCACACGCTCGCAGTTCGGGCTGATATGGACGCCCTGCCCATAACCGAGGAGAACGACTTCGAGTTCGTCTCGCGGAACCCAGGCGTCATGCACGCCTGCGGCCACGACGGGCATACCGCGATGTTACTCGGGGCGGCAAAGGTCCTCTCGGGGATGGCGGATCGGTTACAGGGCGAGGTCCACTTCTTGTTCCAGCACGCCGAGGAACTCTATCCCGGTGGGGCGGAGGAGATGGTCGGGGCCGGGGTAATGGATGGCGTGGACGCGGTGATCGGCATTCACCTGTGGTCGGGCCTTCCGGTCGGGAAGATCGGGGTCGTTTATGGTCCGATGATGGCTTCGCCGGACACTTTCAAGGTCCGTATAAAGGGAAGCGGCGGCCACGCGGCCAACCCTCACCAGACGGTCGATGCTATAGCCGTCGGCTCCCAGGTGGTTACCAACTTACAACACATCGTCTCGCGCAACGTGGATCCCATCGACAATATAGTTCTCTCGGTTACGAAATTTATCGGCGGGAACACCCACAACGTCATCCCTGGAGTAGTCGAGATGGAGGGAACGGTTCGTAGCTTCGATGCTTCGCTCCGGGAGAAGGTGCCGGAGCTTATGGAGCGTATCCTCAAAGGAATAACCTCCGCCCACGGCGCAGATTACGAGTTCGAGTACCAGCGAGGCTACCGGCCCGTCATCAACGACGAGGAGATAACCCGCGCCATCGAGGAGACCGTCCGGGAGATGCTCGGCGAAGAGGCTCTGGAGATGATGCGCCCGACGATGGGTGGCGAGGACTTCTCGGCGCTGCAGCAGAAAGCTCCGGGCTGCTTCTTTCTGGTCGGGGCGCGCAATGAGGATCAGGGTATAACCCACCCTCACCACCACTCTCGCTTCACCATAGACGAGGACGCCTTGCCGAACGGCGTCAAGATGTTCACCGGGGCAGCCTTGAGGTTGCTCGGAGGCGCCTAAAGAGGGCCCGGTTACCGTTGCCAGCGACCGCCGGGCAGGTAGACGCCCGACGGAGCCCCGACGACATATGTCCACGCCGTGATCGAGGAGCCGCTCGTCCTCACCGGCAACAGGACGCGCTGGTATAGGCTGGGTGCGTTGGGATCAAAGCCTTCGAGCCGATCGAGCGGCGGAAGCCTGCTCCCCGGATCCCCGAACGCGAGCACCTCTCCTTGCACTTCGTCCCATTCTCCAGCTTGAATCTCCGGGATTGTGGTTGTGGTGCCGTTCAGGCGGTCCTGGGTTGCCGCGTCCGCCCACGAGTCTCCCGTGCCGGTGGCCAGAACGCTCTCGCCGGGGACCACGAGCCCCGGATAACCGTCGGGCAGATCATAGAGACGGCCCCGGACGACCGCTTCTCCGGCGTAGAGCGCATCCCGGCAGAAGAGGTCGTGGTTCTCGAAGCCGCGTTTTAGCGTGCCGTAGACGAATACCGTAAGGTGCGCCGGTTTCGTTGGTCTCTCCCTCCTGTAGCGCTCGCGTGAGATTCTACGCGGTCGGGAGTTAGGTCGTACAAAGGCGCGCTCATGTCTTAGAATTGACTCGTGAGCCGTAACAAGACAGCAGTAGCCGTGGTCAGCGGGGGGATGGACTCCGTCACCCTCGCGTACCTGCTGTCCTCCGAAGGCTACGACCTGCACTTGCTCTCGGTCGACTACGGGCAGCGGCACGCGAAGGAGGTCGAGTACGCCAGGCTCTGCGCGGAGCGTCTCGGGGCGGGCTTCGAAGTTGCCGACATCTCCTCCGTTGGACGCCTCCTCTCCGGCTCGGCCCTCACCGACGACGTGGAGGTTCCGCACGGCCACTACGCCGAGGAGACGATGGCCGTCACCGTCGTCCCGAACCGCAACGCCATCATACTTTCCATAGCCTACGGCATCGCCGTCGCCAGGGACGCCGCGCTGGTCGGTTGCGCGGTACACGCCGGGGACCACTACGTCTATCCCGACTGCCGCCCCGGTTTTATAGACGCTTTCGACGCGATGCAACGACGGGCCGTCGAGGGCTTCGGGGATCCGGACCTCCACCTCTACGCCCCCTTTTTGAACGAGACGAAAGCTGGTATCGCTGAGTTCGGAGCATCTTTGGGCGTTCCGTACGAAGATACGTGGAGCTGCTACGAGGGCGGGGAGATCCATTGCGGGCTCTGCGGAACCTGCAACGAGAGAAAAGAAGCTTTCGAGCTTGCCGGCATCCCCGACCCGACGGAGTACTGGGAGTAGGATGTACCGTATAACGAAGCAATTCTCTTTCGAGGCGAGCCACCGGTTAGACTATCTTCCGCCCGAGCACAAGTGTTCCAGGCTGCACGGACACTCGTACCGGGCTGAGGTCGTCCTGGAGAGCGCGGAGCTGGACGAGAACGGTTTCGTCCGGGACTACGGGGAGTTGGAGCCGTTCAAGACCTTCGTGGATGAGAAGCTTGATCACCGCCACCTCAACGACGTTGTGGACGGACCTACAACCGCCGAAAACCTCGCCCACTGGCTCTACGAGTACGCACACGAGCTTTGGCCCGAAGTCGTCGCCGTCAGGGTGAGCGAGACGCCGAAGACCTGGGCCGAGTACCGGCCATAAGACCATGAGAGAAAATATCTCTATATCCGAGGTCTACGGGCCGGTAATTCAGGGTGAGGGAGCGGTCATCGGCAAACCGACCGTCTTCGTCCGCACCGGCGGCTGTGATTATAGATGCGATTGGTGTGACTCGAAGTTCGCCGTCCTGCCGGAGCACCGCGGCGAGTGGCGTCACATGAGCGCCGAAGAAGTCTTCTCCGAGGTGCGCGAGCTTTCCGAGAAGCCGTTGCTCGTGACGCTCTCGGGGGGCAACCCGGCTCTGCAACCGCTGGGTCCCCTTATTTCACTCGGAAAAGAACGGGGCTACACGTTCGCCATCGAGACCCAAGGTACGATCTCCAGAGACTGGTTCAAGCCCCTCGACTACTTGACCGTCTCCCCGAAGCCGCCGAGCTCCGGTATGCTGACCGACTGGGAGAAGCTCGCGCGCTGCCTGAAAGCAGGAGGCGAGAGCACCGAGACGACCTTGAAGATAGTCGTCTTCGATGACGCCGACTACGCCTACGCCCGTAAAGTATTCTCGCGTTTCCCCGAGGTCCCGATGTACCTCCAGGTCGGCAACGACAGCCCGCCGGGCACGGATCAAAACGGCAACTCGGAGCCGGACCCCAGCAAACTCCTCGGCCGCTACGCTTGGCTCTCCGAGAAAGTGCTGGAGGACGGCTGGAACGAGGCCACGGTCTTGCCGCAGCTACACGTCCTACTCCACGGAAACAAACGCGGAGTGTAGCTTAGAGTTCCTCCGCGAGTTGCTCCAAGCTGCTTACTACCACGTCGGGTTCGATGCCCCAGGGGTCGAAAACCGCGTCTGGTTTGCGTTTTACCCAGGCCGCTTTGAGACCGGCGGACTTCGCCTCGATCACATCCCACGGGTTGCTGGATACGAGCCAGACTTCTTCCGTGGGACGCTCTAGCCGGCGGACCAGATAGCGGTAGACCTCCGGGTTCGGCTTGAAAGCGCCTACGTCGTCCACGCTCACCACGTCGTCGAGATAGGGGAGCACACCCGACCGCTCCAGCAAAACGCGGGCCGTCGCCTCGACGCCGTTGGAGAACGCTACCGTTGCGTGCCCCCGCTCCTTCACTTTCTCGATTCCCGGTATCACGTCCGGGAAGGCCTTGAGGTTCTGGTACTCCTCGATCATCGCGTCTTCGTCTTCTTTCGAGAGGTCGATGTCGAAGACGCGGGCCGTGAACAGGAGTGCCTGACGCGTGCAGGTCCCGAAGTCTTCATAGCGGCGCATCAGGCCGCGCCGGAAAGAGTATTCGATCTGCTTTTCGCGCCACAACTCGCTGAACCTGTCGGCGTTGTCTCCCGCGAACCGACGCAGATGCTGGTTCATCTCCAGCGGGTTTACGAGCGTTCCGTAGATGTCGAAAGCTATAGAGTCGAGCATGGTAGGGACGCTACTACGGTTGCTCTACCGAGATGATTTGGTCCGCCACGTCCGCCAGGTCTGGGCCGACCACGTCCGGGCGATCTGCCAGCGGGTCCAAGACCTTGCCTGGACGCCCGACGAAGGCGGCCGCGCAGCCGACGCGCAGGGCGCCGTCTATGTCCCAGGCGTGGGCCGCGACGAGCCTTATCTCACCTATGTCCACCCCGAGTTTCTCAGCCGCCATCCGGTACGGCTCCGGGGCCGGCTTGAGCCGCTGCACGGTATCCGCCGAGAGGACTTGCTCGAAGTACTGTCCCAGACCGGAGTTCTCCATCTGGTTTTCCGCCACCTGTTGCGTGGAATTGGTAAGGGTCGCCAGGCGCAGCCCCGCGTCGCGCAGGCGGCCCAGGCTCTCCTCCACCTCAGGATGGGGCGGTAGTTGTGGAACCATGCTCAGGATACTCTGCCGGTCTTCGTCGGAGAGTTCCACTCCCTGTAGCTCGGCGGTCATCTGTAGGGCCGCGCCGCCGATAGCGCCAAAGTCCGAATAGGCTCCTGTTACCGTCGAGACGAGGGCTGATTGGATCATCTGCCCGAACCACGCCCCGCGTACTGAAGCGTCTCCGAATATCCGCTCGAACTCGGGATCTAGCACCGAGAGGTCCAGCAACGTCTCGTTAACGTCGAACACGCAAACCCTAGCCATCTGTGCTCCTCTACGCTACTGCTTCAACGTGATTTACCTGGGGCTGCCCGGCGAGATGCGGTCCCACAGCGTCACCGAACTGTTTGAACTCGGGTTTCTGAGTCACGGCCGTGTGGCTATCGACCGAGTCCCACTCCACGATCAGGGTGAAGGTGGATGGGTCCTCGACGCCGCGATGCAGGCTCGCTCCGTGGTTCCCTTCAGCGTTGGTCAGTATCTCCGAGACGTTTTCGTATGCCGTCACGAAGTCTTTTCCGTGTCCTTCTTGTACTTGAAAAACAGCGATCTCACGTACCATGTTCCGCCTCCTCGTAATGAAAAGGGCGCGACAGCGCCGCGCCCAAAGTCTCTATCTCTACCTGTGTGTCGGTTCGACCAGCGGAACGTCTACCTCGGTACCCATAGTGTTGTTTATGTAGTTAGAGAAGGTGGTCAGGGCGACGTTCGCGACCATTTCCATGGTCTGCTCGTCGCTGTAACCAGCTTCCCGAACCGCTTCGAACGCCTCGTCGGAGGCGTGGCCGCGTTCCTCTACTACCTCGCGAACGAAGTCGAGCGCCGCCGCCCGCTTCGGGTCTTCCGATTCGAACTTCTGCGCCTGCTCGCGCTCTTCCTGGCTGAGGCCCTCTTGCTCCGCCACGGCGGAGTGGACCGACAGTCAGTAGGCGCAGCCGTTGAAGTCCGAGACGGCGACGGCTATTGATTCCTGCATCTGCCGGTCGAGGGCGCCTCCCTGCAGCGTTCCGCTCAGGTTCATGTATCCCTTGAACGATTTCGGCGAGACGGCCATCTGGCGGAAGAAGTTCAGGTCCTGGCCTCCGGCGGATTCCTTACCCTGTTCGATCAGCGGCCGCGACTCTTCGGGCGCGTTCTCCGGTTCAACGGGTTGAATGCGTGGCATCACAAGCCTTTCTCTAGCTTCCCTTTCCAAAAGTAATCATACCCGTTTCGCCGAATGTACAACGACGAAGACCTGTTGCAGGTGGAAATTACCGGCCTACCAGAGAGGCGTACTCGACCTTTATGCAGCGGTCCATAATGACGATCAGGCCGTGATCTCGTGCGTAGGCGGCGGCCTCTTCGTTTACGATGCCCGACTGCATCCAAAGTACGCGGGCGCCGGCTGCGACCGCGTCTTCCGCCACCGGCATTACCTCACTGCCGCGCCGAAAAACATCCACTATATCCACCGGTTCCGGGACCTCTCGCATGGAGTCGTAAGGCTCCTCCCCAAGCACCGGACCACCCAGGTTGGGGTTAACCGGAAAAACCTTGAACCCGAACCCCTGCAGCGCGCGGGCGATGGCGTGGCTTGTACGGTACGGTTTCTCGGAGAGGCCGACGACCGCGACTGTGCTCGATCCTCGCAGGAGGTCCCGAATCTCTGCGTCACCCGGATTTAGATGCAAGGCTTCTCCTGTTCTTCCAACCTTATGCCCATCGGTATGAGGGCTTGCTCTTTACCTTTCGCTTCCACCATCACGTCTGCTTCGCGACCGTCCAGGCCTTGCAGTAGCACGTTCCAGTCGTGGAGGTCTATCGAGTAGGCGTGGGCGCCAGCTTGCTTCTCGGGATCCTGGGTGGAGATGTGGAGCTTCGGGCGTATCCCACGAGCGTCCCACGTCGGCAGCGAGAGGTCGAGAGCTTCTTTTAGGTTGATGCCGTCGGGGTTCAGGTCGTGGTGGAGGGTGTCGGTTATCGCCGGTATCCCCAGAGCTGTTGCCGTTTCCGAGACTTCGGGGACCGTCCAGATCCGCTCGTCGTTCTCCAGCGCGAGGTAAGACAGTGTCTCTTTCTCGGGGCGCATGACCTCCACGAATCGCCTCGCGGTGGCTGTCTTGTCCTGGTACGCGCCGCCCATGTGCAGCACTATAACGCCGTCCTGGTTTCCCATGAGGGTGAAGATGCGGGCCACGTAACGAAGTTCCACCTGGCTCCGTTCCGCGACTTCCCGTTTTGGGCTAGCGGGGTTAATGTACTGGCCGGGGTGCATCGAGAGCCGGATGCCCAAAGAAATCGCCAGCTTCCCGGCTTCCCGGAGTTCGTCACCGTGTTCGGCCTCCCAGTCATACGGGAAATCCGGGTGGGATGCGAAGGGGATCAAACTCTGCCCCATCCTGAACAGTCCCACGCCATGATCCGCGTTCCACCTCAGGATGGTCTTGAGACCGTAGATGTTCTCTCGTACCAGGTTTCGCACCTTGTCGGTATCCTTCAGGCTCGCCAGCCGCAACGTCCGGTTGGTGCTGGCTGGAATCGTCAGGTTCTGTGTTGCGTATCCAACTCTTATCATGCAGAGAGCTTATACGTGGTCTGCGGTATCTTCTGTGTATGGACTCCCAAACAAAAGCCCCGGCCGATGCCGGGGCGAGTCGCGATCGGTATGAACGTTGCCCTCCTTAGGATCCATCCTCCAGGAGGAAGGTGACGGCCATGTTCACCTTATAACCGGTGATGTTGCCGTCCTCTATCATCACATTCATATCCTTGATCCAGGCGCTCTCGACGCCGCGTAGGGTCTTCGTGGTCCGATCTACACCTTTCTTTATGGCCTCCTCGAAACTGTTCGGTGATGAGGCGCTGATCTCAGTCACGCGCGCTACGGACATACCCTCTCCTTTCCATTACTTTCCCAGGCTAAAGATACCCTCTGGCGGAGAGCTCAAACCCGCCCAGCGCATGGAGCAGTCTTAGACTTTTGTGGAGATTATGGGGTTACTGGTTGGCTTGGGTGAGCCGCCGGACGGCTCTACGGTGACAGCCACGGTATCGGCGTTCTCCAGGGAGATGGTTACCATGGCGGTAGCCTTGCCATTGTGGGGATTGAAGATTCCCGCAGATTTGGGAACGCCGTTTTTTATAACCCAGATCTGATAGGTTTTGTTCTTCGGTATCGAGGGTAGGTTTTCCGCCGCCAAGATAGTGTGCTTGCTGTTGAGCTTGACGACTTCGCCCGAAACGTTCTGGGCCGTTCCCGAACCTTCCAGCGCGTAGGTCTTGGCTTCCTTTTGTTGAGCCTGGCCTTTGAGGTTCTGGACTCTCCCCTGAAGGTCGCCGTTCTGATTTTGCAACGAGACGTTCCAGGAGATCAACCCCGCAAGCACCACGAGTGCGGCGGCGCCCAGCGCCAGCCTCTGGAAGCCGAACAACTCTCTTAACCTCGTGAAGAACGGGATGCTGGTTTCACCGGAGGGGCTTGACTCTGCCCGGACGCTGTTCATGAGGTTCTTGCGTAACCGTGGCGAGGGTTCCTGCTCCGGCGGGGAGAGGGCGAGTAAGCTTGCCACCGCACCCAGCTTGTCTATCTCGGACTGCAGCTCGGGGTGTGCTATGAGGTGCTCCTCCATCTCCCGTTTCTCGTTTTCGGGGAGGACATTCAAAACGTAGGGACCTTTCAGGTCTTCGAAGCGTTCCCGGTTTATCTCGCTCACCCTGGCACCGGCATGTTCTGCTGATCGAAGAACGCTTTTATTTTCTTGAGCCCGAGGCGCATCCGGCCCTTTACGGTACCAAGCGGGATGTCCAGGATCTCGGCTATCTCCATATGTGTATAGCCGGAGAAGTACGCCAACTCCAGGATTTTCAGTTGCTCGGGAGGGAGCGTACCGAGCGCTTCGCGCACCTGGTCTCGCTGAGAGTTGCGCCAGGTCTCGGCGAAAGCCTCGCTCGGCTGGGTCTTTGGGGCCGATGCTTCGATCTTGTCCTGTGTCCTGCGGCGGCTCGCCGTGGAACGAATCTGATCTATCCCTCTATGATGCACTATCGAGAGGATCCAGGTTCGCACGCTGGCCCGCTCCGCTTTGTAGCTGCCGGCTGAACGCCATATTTTTAAGAAAACATCCTGCACGAGATCCTCGGCTGCCTGTCGCTCACCCATCATCCGGAACGCCAGAGAGAACGCTGCCCGGTTGTGACGGTCATAGAGGACCGCGAAAGCATCTGTTTTACCAGACTCTGCTAAAGCTATGAGGTCTTCATCCGCCAGAAGCAGGTGGTGTCTTCCCATGTCCGTCACATTACCTTCCTACGTCAAAACCGCCGTCTCGGATCACCCCGAACACCGCGAATCTGTCTGCCGAGTCACACGCGTGCATATGGCATTACCGAAGCCGTACACAGCTTTTTAATGACTTATTGGTATATATGTTAACATTGTCGCTTAACGTTTGCGGAAAGAGAGAAAAAATTAAGAAGGAGAGTGATCTTAAGAAGGAGAGTGATCT
>JBBPZT010000145.1:0-11288 GCA_038198625.1 Rubrobacterales bacterium | reverse complement strand
GATGTAGACATTCAGCATCAGTGCGGCAGCTACGCCCATTGCACCACCTGCCGCGTCGAGTTTCTCGAAGGCGAGCCCGAAGACATGACCCAGGCGGAGATGATGGCGCTCCAGATGCGAGACCTTCTGGGTAAAGCGCGACTCTCGTGTCAAATTCTCTGCGAAGACGATATGAAAATCCGCCCGATGCTGACCGTCAGCGGAAGCGGGGCAAATGACGCCGGAGGCAAACCGGAAGAAGAGATCACACCGGAACCCGTGTGGATAGAGAGACCTTACTAGCGTAAAAGCTGTGCAGGCGAAGACCTTCTATAGTAATCAGCCTTTCACGTGATCGGAGTAGGAAGGCACACCAGGAGATCCGGTCGCCTCCCGGATGGCTCGGAGAATCGCATTTTGCATTACGCGCGCTCCCCAGACGCCGACAAGGTCCGTAGTTGCCGCAACGTCGCCGAGGCTCGCGGCGAAAACGGCGTCGCCGTCGACGGTCGTGTGTACAGGGTGTATCGTCCGGGCGAGGCCGTCGTGGGCCATCTGAGCCACTTTCGTGACCTGCGTTTTCGTCAGGTTCGCGTTGGTCGCAACGATCCCCAGGGTAGTATTCTGTCCCCAACGCGTCCGGGAGGCTGCTCTTGAGAGTAGCTCTACGGTATCTCCTAAAGTACCGTCTTCAAGTCGAGGTCCGGCCAGCACCATACCGCTGTCCGGGTCTCTGACTTCTCCGAAAGCGTTGACGGCGGCTATGGCGCCGACTACCAGCCCGCCATCGAGGGTTACGGAGGCGCTGCCGACGCCTCCTTTCATCGCCCCTTCCAAGCCGAGGATCTTACCGACCGTCGCCCCGGTCCCGGTCCCGACGCTACCCTGCTCGAACTTCTCGCCAGCGGATGATGCTGCAGCGTAGCCCATCGCGGCGTCGGGACGAGAGGAGGGATCGCCCACCATCAGGTCGAAGAGCACGGCAGCGGAGACGAGCGGTATCTTCGCAACCCCGAGGTCCAGGCCGACTCCTTTTTCTTCAAGGAACTTTACGACGCCGTCAGTGGCAGCCAGCCCGAAGGCGCTGCCGCCGGTCAGGAGGATAGCGTGCGTCTGGTGGATACTGGCGGTCGGGGCGAGGCGATCCGTCTCGCGGGTGCCGGGCGAGGAGCCGCGCACTTCCACGCCCACCGTAGCCGGAAGGTCGAAGATGACAGCAGTGCAACCGGTGAGTCCCTCAGGGTCCGTAGCATGCCCGACGAGAACGCCCGGCACGTCACAGATGTCGCCTGAAGCAGCCTCTCTCAGGAGTCCGTTTGCTCCGGGTTCTCTGTGGATTCCGGAGCCGGAGGCTTCCACTCGTCCGGGTCGGCGGGTGTTATGTCCGGGTTCTCTTGAGAGAGACGGCCTAGCGGTATTAGCTCCTGGTCGCTGCGCTTCTGCCCGAATTGGACCATGACGGAGTCTTTTACCATCGAGTAATCAACGACTTTTCCTTCCCGCTCCCCGAGCTTGACGGACGTGTTCTTGAATGGGGCTCGTTCCTTGAACTCTTTGTAGGCGTCGTGCTCGTAGCGCATGCAGCACTTCACCTCGCCACAGCAGCCCATGATCTTCTCGTTGGGCGTCACGCCCTGCTGTCGGGCGAGCCTTATGTTGACCGGCCCCATGCTCCGGGCCCCACTCCATACCGAACAGCACAACGGCAGGCCGCAAGTGTCGCAGCCGCTCGCCGCGCCCGACCGCTCGATAAACGCGAACTTCTTGAAAGCTACTTCCGCGTCGTAGGCGCGTTCTAGACCTTTCTTCAACGGCCCAAGGTTCTGTTCTTTCCCTGATTGGTATTTGATCTCGATATACGAGCCGTCCAGAGAAATATCACAGCCGATAAACTGGATATCTTCTATCCGATGGTCCCTGGCGAGTTTCCAGGCTTCGTTGCGGACCTCTCGCCCCAACTCCCGCTGCCTGTCGTTCTCCTGGCGGTCATGCTCGGTGACGAGCCTCAGGATATCGTGTGGTGGTGTATAAGGCTCACGGCGACGGGGGGTCAGGGCAACGCGCCCGATAAACTCCCCAAAATCCGTCTCGACGACGACCTCGTAACCGACCCGGAGATCTAGGTCGCGCGCGTGGCAGAGCTTGTTGACACTCCAGCCGGGGATGCGAACGTCTACGAGACGGGGGAGCTCATGAGTATTCTCTGCCGTACCCTCGATAACGTCACCTCCAGGCTAGCCTCCGGGGAAACATTATACGCAAAGCCCGAGCGCGCTTCCTCCAGTTCGAGGGCCGCCCCCGCCCAATCGGCGCGGGAATTCCTCTTCACGTGCGCCTGGATCCCCTCCACTCGATCCAGGTTCGCCACCAACTCCACGGCCCCCGCCTCGACTACCGCGGCATCCCGGTAGACCAGCGCCAGCAATTCCAGGGCCTCCCTCACGGCCGCGTCCCGGCTCGCGCGTCCGGCCCGCTTCGCTCCCTCCCTGGCCCTCCGGTCCGGTTCCTCGAAACGCTCCAGGTACGCTGTCTCCCGCGCGGCCCCCACGGCCTCGGCGCGGGCCAGGATGCGGGCGGCGGCCTGGTGACGCTCCTCGTAGTCCTCCGCGTAAGCGAAAGCCGCCCCAAAGACCTCTTCCCGCAACCCCGCGAGTTCCTCCTCACCGGCGTACCGGAGCGCCAACCCCACACTTCCGCGACCAAGGGAAGCGGCGAGCCGCGCCTCTTCCTTCGAAAACCCTCTATCCTCAAGGAAGAGCGCCACCTCTTCGACCGGAACCGGGTTGAAGCGCATCACCCGCGTCCTGGAGGCGACCGTCGGAAGCACACCTTCCAGGGAGGCGGCGAGTAGGATGAATATAGCCTCTCCTTCCGGCTCTTCCAGGCTTTTTAGCAGGGCGTTCGCCGCCTGAACATTCAGCGTGTCAGCTTCCAGTACAAAGACGCGGCACGCCCCTTCGAAAGGCCGGCTCGCAACCTGACGCAACACATCGCGGACCTGCCCGATGGTCGTAAAAGCCCCCTCCGGTTCGACCTCCACCAGGTCCGGGTGCATTCCCCGGTTCGCCCTCCTCTCGGCGTCGGAGTCACCGCCGGAGACGAGCGTAGCCCCGAACCTCCGCGCCACCGTCCGCTTGCCGACGCCGGCCGGTCCATGGAACAGGTAGGCATGAGAGGAACTATCCGTCCGGAGCCCTTTCTCCAGCAAACGCAGGATGGCCTCATTGCCGATGACACCATCGAACGTATATAGCTCCCCTGATGTCCGGGGCCCGCTATTCATCTCATCCCTCGTTTCCGCGCCTCCTCCGTCCTTCCAAGAATGAGCCCAGCGCCACCCCAATGGTCGCTTCCATCCCCACACCGACCCCACGAGTTTTACGTCGTCCCCTTTGCCGACTGTTCGAATTCCGATTCATGCCATCCCCCTCCGGTGGAACCTCAGTCCTCGCCGTTGGTGGGAGTATAACCCAGCTCCACCACCCTCCGCCGCACAGCCTCTGCGAGTTGCTCCGGCGGCAGCGAGGCATCCAGGATCTCTATCCTGTCCGGCTCCGACCTGGCTAGATCCTCGAAACCAGCCGTGACGAGCTCCATAAACTCCGCCCCGGCTCCCTCGATCCTATCCAGGGCCCCCGATCTCCACGCGCGACGCTCCCGCTCCTCCGCACCGAGGCGCAGATAAAAAGTCCTGTCCGGCACAACACCACCAGCCCAGGAGTTCAATTCACGTATGGCCTTCGCGCCTAGACCCCTTGCATACCCCTGGTAGGCGAGGCTAGAGTCGAGGTAGCGCTCGCAGAAAACACCTTCTCCACTTTCCAGACGAGGCAATACCTCCCGCCGCACGTGGTCCGCGCGCGCCGCCGCGTAGAGGTACGCTTCGGTCCACTCATCTATTTCGATAGTTGGATCGAGCAGCACCTCTCGAATGCGTTCCGCGGCGGGCGTCCCGCCGGGTTCGCGGGTGAAGTGTATTGGAGGGTCGAGGCCCCCGAGTAGGGGTTTGAGGTTCCGTACCAGGGTCGATTTGCCCGAGAAATCCGGGCCTTCGAGGGTTACGAAGATGCCCCGCGAAGAGTGCGTGTCGGACCGCTTTCTCTAGGCTGCGGCACGGCGGAGCGAATGCCGGCGGGCAGCCTCGACGTGGGCTTCGAAGAGGCTCTTGTGCTCCCGCCCGGACTCACGCATCGCCTCGGCGTGCCACTGTACAGCGAGTATCCACTGTTCGGAGAAATTACGCGCCTCCACGGCTTCCACGATCCCGTCCGGGGACCGTCCGCAGACAACCAAGTCACCCGCCAGATCCTTCACCGCCTGATGGTGGTACGAGTTGACCTTGAGGTTGCGGCTCCCTACAACCTCACTTACGCGGGAGTTCGCGTCCACTTCTACCTCGTGTGTCGGCTGGCGCTTGGGTGTATTCTGGCGATGTTTGAGGGCCTCCGGGTCGAACTGGGTCGGCAGATCCTGGTAGAGCGTTCCTCCGAGGGAGACGTTCAGGACCTGTAGTCCCCGGCAGATCCCGAACACGGGGATCCCACGTTCGAGGGCGTATCCCAACAACGCCATCTCGAACGCGTCGCGCTCGGGTATGGTTACGCCCATCTCGGGGACCGGCTTCTCGCCGTAGTAATCAGGGTCGAGGTCACTGCCACCGCTTAGCAGCAAGCCGTCGATACTCTCCACGAGCGACCCGGCGGCTTCGACGATAGGCGGCAAGACTACAGGAGCGCCTCCGGCCCGCGCGACACCTTCCACATAGTCCAGATCCGCCCGCACGTAACCGCCCAGCGGACGCGTGTCGATGCCATCCGGGTCTTCTTTGAGCGTAGCGGTTATACCTATTACGGGAGCCAAATTATCTTATCCTCCGGAAGAACTCTCGCCGACTCACGAACTACATCGCGGCAGAATAGCAAACCACTACCACGATGGCTAGCAGCAACAGATAGCCGCTCACGCGCGTGAGCGGCGAGGTGCGGCGGCGGGTAGCCTCGTCCGGGAGGTCGAGGGCGACCCGGCTCTCTATGTGGTGGACTTCTCCAACTCTTGAACCTTCTCCTTCGATCTCTCCTCACCCCCCTCTTTGGCGCTTCCGTTTGCTTCCGCCTCCGCCTTGGATTCAGCTTCAGCCCTGGCTTTCGCCTCGCGCTGCTCCTGCTTTTTCGGGCAGTCCATGTTGATACAGGTGATCCAGGGCCGCTTGCCGCCGAGCACCTTTATCTCCGGCGCCCCGCACGCCTCGCAGGTCGTCCCGAGCGGTATGATAGTCCCTCTCTGCGGCAGTGGATAGGTCACCCGGCATTCCGGATAGCCCTTACACCCGACAAAACGCTTGCGGCTCTTGCGATTGCGGCGGATGATCAGGGCGTTCCCGCACTCCGAGCACGCGCCGAGTGTCTCGTCCCCCCGGATACCCACCCACACGGTATCGGCGAACTTCTCCTCCGACTCCGTAAGGTTGCCGTAAACCTTTCTCAGGACATCGCGCGACTCGTCCACCACGGAGTCTTTGCTGATCTTACCTTCCGAGATGGCGTCCATGCTCTTCTCGAGCTCGGAGGTCATCTCGTGGGAGGCGATCTCCGAGGCGAAGTCCTTGAGCGCCGTGGCGACCGCGATCCCAGTCTCTGTCGGGATGAGCGGGTCGTCGTGCACGTAGCCCCGATCGTAGAGGTTCTGGATGATGTTCGGCCTCGTGGCCTTCGTCCCGAGCCCCAGGTCCTCCATCACCCGGATGAGCCGTCCCTGGCCGTAGCGGCCCGGCGGCTGGGTCTCTTTGGCGAGTATCTCCGCCCCGAGCACCTTCACTTCCTGGCCCTCTTCGAGCGCGGGCATCTCCTCGTCGGGCCTGCGACCGTAGCGGTAGATCCCGAGCCAGCCTTCGTCGGTCACTACCGTGCCGCGGGCGACCAGCGGCTCACCGCCGGATTCGAGATGAAGCGTCGTCCTGAGGGTCTTCGCCGGGCTCGATAGGGTCGCCAGAAAACGGCGCACTATGAGCTGGTAGATCTTCCACTGATCGTCCCGCAAAGCCTTCTTGGAGGCGTATCCCGTCGGGTAGATCGGCGGATGGTCGGTCGTCTGCTTTTTGCCCCGCGTCGGCGAGAGCTTCTCCTGCGCGAGCAACTTCTCCGCGAAAGGTCCGGCTCCCTCCACGCGCTTGAGGTAGCCCAGGACTTCCCGCAGGTTCAGAGAACTCGGGTAGACGGTATTGTCCGTACGGGGATAGGAGACGTAACCGTTGGTGTACAAGTCCTCGGCCAGACGGGCCGCCCTGGAAGGGCTGATCCCAATATTCGCCGCCGACGTGAGGAAACTCGTCGTGTTGAACGGCGCGGGCGCCGGACGCGTGGCCGCTTTCTCATCTATCTTCGTAACGGTCGCCGTATCCGTCAGGTTCTCGTAGGCCGACCGGACCGCGGCTTCCTCGGTGAAGCGAGACGTAGCGTGCCGGACGGTGAAGTCCTCGCCGTTACGCAAGTTCGCTTCGAGCTCCCAGTAAGGTTCGGAAACGAAAGCCCGCCGCTCGCGTTCACGTTCGGAGATCAGGACGAGGGTAGGCGACTGGACGCGTCCGACGGAGAGGAACGCGCTGCCGTAGCGTTTTGTGGCGCGTGAGACCCAGCGCGTCAGGGTGGCCCCCCAGATCAGATCTATGTCCTGCCGCGCCGCCCCGGCGTCCGCCAGCTCCTCGGAGACCTCCACCAGCTCGTCGAAGGCGCGGGTCACCTCGCCCTTGGTCAGGGCGGAGAAACGGGCGCGCTCGACATGGTCCACGAGCTTCGGGTTGGCGCCGAAGACCAGCGAGAGCGCCTCGACCCCGATCAACTCACCTTCCCGGTCGAAGTCCGTGGCGATGACGACTTTGTCTGCCTTCTTGGACAGGGACTTGACGGCGTCGGCGACGCCTTTTTCGGAGACGGATTTCAGGATCTCCGCGTCTATGAGCGCGGAGGGTTCTACCTTCTGCCAGTTCGAATACTCCTCCGGGTACTCGGGGTTCAGCACGTGACCTTTCAGGCCGACGGAGACCGTCTCCTCGCCCTTCCAGGTAAAGGTATGGTGGGGCACGCTGCGGTGTTTCCCTTCCTTGACCGGCCCCTCGGCCAAAGACTGGGGAATTTTCTTTGCAGTGTTTGCTTTCTCAGAGATTATTAATCGCATATTGATCTAGTTTATAACACAGCGCCAGTGGTTGTTCTGTGCTCTAAATCCCCCGCTTCACCGCGTCAGGGTTGAACTATCGTCCGGATTCGGGTGAGATATCGGCCGGTTCGTCGGGGATTACGTCGCCGATCATGTACCGGACGAGGAGGAGCCCGCCTACCCCGATAAGGGTGGCGAACCAGAGGGTAGCCAGGCGGATCAAGAACGTCAAACCAACCGCCATCCCGGCCGAAAGCCCCGCGTAGAACTTAAACAACCCGGTCAGGCTCGCCTCGGCAGCCCCGATGCCTCCCGGCAGCATGCTCCCGACCCCGAGCAGCGAACTTACCGCGAAGATGAACACCACTACCAGAAACGGCTGCCCCGCTCCGATACCGACGGAGCACAGATAAACTGCCGTGCATTCGAGTCCCCAGGAGACGAACGAGAACACTGACCCGACAGCCAGGGATCTCAGCGACAACAACTCGCTCGACGCCCCGTGAAAGTCGCTCAGGTGCGGCGCCAGCTTGTTCAAGACCGGGACCTTTTCGAGCACCCGCTCCGCCAGCAGCGAGAGCCGCTTGGAGCGTAGAACGACGATGCCCCCGACCGTCACCGCCAAAAACAGCACCAGCACGCCGGGCCCGAAGCTGAAGGTAAGGGCGCCCAGCATGCCCCAGGCGACCATGCCTGTTCCATCGGTGGCGCGCTCGGCGACCACGGTCGAGGCCGTGCGCGCTATGGGAACACCCGTCACCCGGCGGACGAAGACGCTCTTCAAGACTTCCCCGAGCTTGCCCGGCGAGATGGCCATGCTCAGGCCGGCCGCGAAGATAGGGATGTTCAACCGGTGCGGAATGGAGATCTTCAAGACCTTCAAGTAATAGTTCCAGCGGAGGTAGCGTCCGACGTAGGAGAGGGCTACGAGGCCGAGGATCACCGGCACGAGCGACCACTGAAAGCCGTCCAGCGCCTTCTCCAACCTGTCGAGCCCGGAGAAGATCGCTAGGGCCACGTAGACCACGATGCCGAGGCCGAGCGCCAGGATCAGGTTCTTTTTCAGCCGCTCCATCAGGCGCTAGATTACGTAGATGACCGTCATGACAACGGCGAGCCAGAGAACTAGCGTGATCTGCAACGGCCGGTCGGCGAGCAGCAGGGTGTCCGGGTTGCCGCCGCCGTCGCGGTGGACCAGGAGCATGTACCGGAAGACCCCGTAGACGACGAACGGGATGCTCGCCATCATGAAGAACTCGTCCTGCTTCGTGTAGACGGTAAAGGTGTAAAGCGAGTAGGCGATGATCGTGGCCGAAACCATGATGTTCATCATCTCGTCCAGCATCGGCACCGAGTAGTCTCGCAGGTTCTTACGGTGCCCGACTGCCCCATCCCCGAGCGTGGCGAGTTCGTGCCGCCGCTTCGAGAAACCGAGGAACAGCGTCAGGAGGCCGGTACAGACGATCAGCCATGGAGATACGGGCCTGCCGACCGCCTCGACCCCCGCCAGAGCGCGGATCACAAACCCCGCCGATATGCTCATCACATCCAGTATAGCTATGTGCTTCAGGATGGGCGTATAAAGAGCTTGCAGCCCGAGATAGGCGAGACCCGTGATCCCAACCCCAAAGTCGATGGCGAAGCCCAGAGCAAGCCCGGCTACACCCAGACACACCGCGAAGACGAGTGCGGCGCGGGCCGGTATCTCCCCGCTCGCCACCGGACGGAGACGTTTGAGCGGATGCTTCCTATCCTCCTCCACGTCGAGGACGTCGTTGGCGGCGTAGACCGCCCCGGAGAGGGCGCAGAAGGCGACGAAGGCCAGTAGAGACTTCGCCACGGAGGATGCCGAGAACACCTCCCCCGCAAAGACCAACCCGGCCAGCACGAACCCGTTCTTCGTCCACTGCTTCGGCCGGACCAGCCGGAAGAGCGACCCGGCGAGCCCCTTGAAATTACCTGCTTTCACAAGACGGAGTTTCTATCACAAACTCTCCTCGAAGTCCCGACATAGCCGCTATTTTACCCGCCGGGATTGAATCGGAACGTTAATAGGGACAAAATACCCGACAGCAACATGAACAGACCTTCAAACAACATGCCGGAGAGACCCGGCCACCCGGTGCGGGCCAACTACCTCATCTCCGGCGTCACGCCGGAAGAAGTCTTCGACGCGTTGCTAAGAGTAGAACGCTTCGCAGAATGGTCTTATGGCCTGAGCTGGTCACGCATCGTGGGTGGCGCAACCGAGGTCGTACCCGGTACGGTACTCCAGTTTGGCCTTAGCGCCCTCGGCCTGACCCACGAGGTCGAGAGCGAGATAATTATCGTCGAGGCGCCGCGCCTGCTGGAGTGGCGTTACGTAAGCGGCGCCCTGGGAGACGGCGGCTGGCTGATCGAAGAAGCAGGTCCATTATCCGTCAGGATGACGCTCTCCACCGATTACCACGTGAAGCCCGTATGGCTGGACCGTATAGCCAACCGACCTTTTATCCACAACGTGGTCCAGGACCTTCTTCGGCGCTCGGTTCGCCGGTTCGGCGAACAGCTAAAGAAACAGAGCCCGTCCTAGAAGCTCTAGAGGTCTTCGTCGTCCAGGTCGTCGTCTATGGCAGCGGGCAATGTCTCCCTGACGACAGGGTTCACGTAGCGGGCGATTACGATCGAGATCTCGTACATGGCGAGCATGGGCGCCATCATAAGGAGCATGCTGAAGGGATCCGGGCTCGGCGTCAGGGCGGCAGCGAGCACGGCGTTCACTATGACCGCGTGCCTGCGGTACTTGCTCAGGAGGGGTGCGTTCACGAGTCCCAGTTTCGCCGCCACGTAGGTCGCCGCCGGAAGTTCGAAGACTATCCCGAATGCCAAGAGGAAACGTGTGACGAACGCCAGATAATTGGTAGGCGTAGGTATTTGCTGGTACCGATCAGGGGCCCAGTCAAGCAATACATGTACCCCGACCGGGAGGACGATAAAGTAGCCAAAGGCCACGCCTGCCAGGAACAATGAAGAGGCCATCGCCACCAGAACGTAAGTGAACCACCGGCTTACTTCCCCAACCGCCGGTGCTACGAAAGCCCATATCTGGTAGAGGAGCACAGGTATGGTCACCACGAAAGCTGCGTAGAGTGCCAGCTTCAGGTCCGAGATAATCTGCTCGGTTACCCCCGTAACGTAGAGCTTGCCGTGCAACACGGAGTTGGCAGGCGCCAGAAGAGCGTCGTAGATCTGGACGCGGAAGAACCAGGCGACGATGGCCGCGACAAAGAAGATCACACCGATCTTGATGATCCTGGAACGAAGCTCGTCCAGATGCCCGATTATCGTCATCTGCGCTTCGCTGCGCTCGCGGCTTGGTAGTCTTAGACGACTGGCCATCTCTAGGTCTTTGGTTCCCTGAGTTCCGGTTCTAGCTGCGCTTCTGCTCGGCGCGCTCAGCGTCTGAAGAGGACTGTTCCGTCGTACCGGAGGTAGAATCCTCTACGCGCGACCCGACCTTCTCTTCCTCGGCCTTATCGAGCTTCTCTTCGTCCTTCTTGCCCTCTACCTCTTCGTCCTCTCCACTGGCGCCCTTCTTGAACTCTTTCATACCGGTCCCGAGCCCTTTGGCAAGCTCAGGTATGCGCTTCGCGCCGAAGAGAAGTAGAACGATCACCAATATTATTATTAACTCTGTTGGGCCGAATCCACCTATCATCTGTCCTCCTTACTACTTTCGTGGTCTCGCTATCTCTTAAGTTGCATTGTACTACGCCGGATCACCCTCCGGGCTACGGACTTGTACTTCCTCCCACGCCTCCGGTAGTGCCTCCGCCTTTGAGCAGCTGTGAGATTTGATCTTTCACCTGCTTCGCCTGCTGTCCCTTTGGTTCGAGCTTGAGGTAGCCGTTCCAGTATTTTATGGCCTCCGCGGGCTGACCGGCCTGCTGGTAGGACTGGCCTGCGAACAGGTAGCTCTGGGCGTTCTTTGGCTGTATCTTTGCGGCAGCGGCGAACGCGTCCGCCGACTTCGCGTAGAACTTCTTCTGCTGACCGGGAGCCGCCGTCTGGGCCTGCTGAGCGTAGACCTGACCCGACAGGTTGGCTATATCCGGGTTCTTGGGCAAAGTCTTGCGGCCCTTCTCCAGGACCTGCGCAGCCTTATCCGGCTGGTTATC
>JBBPZT010000144.1:0-2949 GCA_038198625.1 Rubrobacterales bacterium | reverse complement strand
GGGGCAGGACGTAGAAGGTCTGGCATCTCAGGAGGTCCGTGATGCGCGCATCCGAGCCGTGGCCTTCGAGGAGGGTCTGTATCAAGTGTAGGGCGGACATCGAGCCCGTTACTTCGCCGGCGTGGGTGTTGCCGTCCACCCAGAAGGCCGGTTTTTCGGAAGCGGGGCCGGTGGAGTGGTCGGTGATCTCGGCCAGCCAGATCTCCCGTCCCTCATGACTCTTACCGATCGAAACGACCTCGCAGAACCCCGGATATTCTTCCGCAAACGCGTGCAAAGTTTCGGTCAACTCGTCGTATTTCAGGTACCTCTCGAAATCTATCTTCATACCTCCCCTTCGCCGTCGGAACGCCCGCCAGAGCCATCTTATGTAAGAACACGCTTATTATGGACTATCCAACACCGAAGTATGCCCCCTAGATGTTGGGCCCAAAGTTGTTATCCTGCGTTATGTTGGGTATCGGGAGAGTGCTAAGCTCCAGGACGTGACCGCGAGGAGCAAAGTATATATAATTGTTGATGTTCAGGGAGAATACTGCGGGAGGTATTAAGGTACTGGACGTTTCGGTAAAGACGGTCCTCGGAGGACGCTACAGGGTACAGGGCACGCTCGGCAAGGGCGGCATGGCCGTCGTCTACCGGGCGGAGGATGCTATCTTGGGACGCGTCGTTGCTTTGAAGACCCTCCGCAGCCAGTTCGCCGAGGATCCCGTCTTCCAGCAGCGCTTCAAACAGGAAGCGCGGGCCATGGCTTATCTGGATCACGAGAACATCGTCAGGGTTTATGACATCTCCCAGGACGAACAGACACCGTTTATCGTGGCCGAGTGCGTCTCTGGCGACGACCTCGGGAGGTTGCTCAACAAGGAGCGGCGTTTGGAAGAGTCTTTCACCCGCGAGGTGGCGGCCCAGCTTCTGCGGGCTCTCTCTTATGCCCACCGCCGGGGCGTCATCCATCGAGACATCAAACCCTCCAATATCCTTATAGATGTGACGGGTGCGGTTAAGGTGGCCGACTTCGGTATCGCGCGTCTTTTGGAGAACGACGAGGCAGGAGAGCCGGGTGAGATCATCGGCAGCGCGCGCTATATGTCTCCGGAGCAGTTGACGGGCAAGCAGACGACGCAGCGGAGTGATATCTACTCGGTCGGCATCCTCCTCTACAATTGCCTGACGGGGGAGCCGCCGTTCGTCGGGGATCTTAAGAGCCTGACGCGTCGGCAGCTCCGTGAAGACCCGAGGCCACCGCGAGAACTGAATCAGAAGATCTCACCGCACATGGAGGCGGTGATCTTGAAAGCACTCGCCAAGGACCCGGCTGAACGTTACCAATCGGCCGGTGACATGCTGGAGGACCTCCAGGTAAGAAGTACCAGGCGTAGAGATCCGGCAAGCGCCGGCAGCTTCCTGGCGGGTCGCTGGCGTTTGGTCGCCGCGACGCTCGCGTTGCTCATGTTGCTCGCCGGTGGCGCCATGCTGGCGGCCGGTCTCGGGTATCCCCTCGGTAGTGCTGGAGCTTCCCCGACGGACCCGGCCTCACAGAAGCCCCTAAGAGGGGTGGACGCGGTTCTGGAAGAGCCGCCACCAGCCGCTCCCCAAGATCCTCAGACGGCCCAGAAATTGTTCGCCAAGCTGTCCGGCTCTGGAACGGCAAGTTCGGCTGCGCCCCCAGTTACGCCCCCGACATCGGATAAAACAGGCTACGTCGTGGTGCCGAACGTTAGAACGTACTTCGACTACTCGGCGAGAGAGATCCTCGCGAATAGCGGTTTCCGGGTGAGGGTCGTCCACAGTTCGAGGAGTGGCTACGCCAACCGTGGTGTAACCTGGAAGACCAGACCCGCCATCGGGACCCCTGCGCCTCCCGGGTCCACGGTCACTGTCTACGCGACACCCAAGCTCCTCTATCAGCCGAAGCTCTAAGCTACCTCTACTTCCTGGGCCATACCTCTTTGGGGCCGCCGTCTATCCTGTCCGCCAAGAGTGGGTAGCGGTAATCAGCGTCCCGGCTGACCTTATAAGCGGCGTAGAGCTGGTGGACGAAAGGCGTCAGCCCGAAAATGGAGGCCACGAACGCCAGCGGCACGAGGACGAAAAGCGCCAGGCCGAAGGTTACGAGGGTCAGTAAGACGCCTACAGTGGTTCCGAGGAGACCGGCAAGCACGAAGATCACCAACCACGCCACCTGGTACCAGAGTGACTGCAGGGCGTGGAATCCTACGCGAGAAGAGCGGTCCTTGTAGACCAGCCAGATCAGGAGCGGCGCAACCGGTAGGAACCCGGTGAAAGGCCACAAGACAACGCTCGCGTGCGCCAACGCCGACCAGATCCTCTCGTCCCGCTCGGCCAACATCCCCTCCGTCGTGTCGTCGCCCGAAGCGGCTATCTCATCACCTGTGTCTCCAACCTTGCCGTAGTTTGGATCCTCTCGCATCCTCTCCTCCTTTCTGTTCACCAGATCTACCGTGACATCAGGTACGCCTGACTCCGATAGGCGACAGTGTGGTAGAGGAGGAAGACCGCGACTGCCGGCACGCGTCCGTCCCCCGCCTCGAAGGCGACCTCGTAGCTTCGCCCCGATAAGCCGCCGTTGATCCGCACCTCCTCACCGCTCGTGGAATCGGCCGTGGCTTTGTTGCGGAGAAAACTAGTCCGCGCCTCGTAGACTATGCCGTCGCAGGAGATCTCAAGCCTATCGGCGGAACCTTTCTCCCGTCTCACGGTTAGGATCTCCAAGCCACCGGAGGTCATCCGGTAGCCGTGTCCCGTGCCCCTTCGTATCTCGGCCCGGATTACTCCGGCGCTCAGGTTCGCGCCTACCGTGCCGTCCAGGCCGAGAAGGCCGAACTCTTCCCCGTCGCGCAACAGTACGAAGCTCCTCGCCGGCAGACCGCGAGCATGTGCCGTGAAAAAGCCCGCGAGGCTCTCCCGTAGAGCGTTCCAGGGGTT
>JBBPZT010000143.1:0-15029 GCA_038198625.1 Rubrobacterales bacterium | reverse complement strand
TGTTGGTCTGGAGTCGCCTGAAGAATTTGGCATACCAGAGCGGGAGGACCGTCTACCAGATCAAGCACGGCTTACTGCACGACTATCTCGTCGGGCAGCTCAAGAATCCCAGTGTTCAGATGGTTCTTGCGTAAGTCCTACAGGGGAAAAGTTCAGGCAAAAACTGTCATGTTAGATCTTGCTTTTACAGACTACTCAATTTAGAGTATTCAAGTAAGAGCTAATGAGAGGAGGAGAGATGGGGTGGAGCAGTTCTTCGGCTTCTGTTCTCTCCGGGTCGGATCCGCGTACTGCGGCTATCGAGATCCGGGGTTTGAGTAAAGTGTACGCTGGGAGCCGCGGGGTGCGGGCGGTCGATGGGATAGATCTCGAAGTGCGTGAGGGGGAGGTTTTCGGTTTGCTCGGGCCGAATGGTGCGGGCAAGACCACTACGGTCGGGATGTGCACCACGCAGGTCAGGCCGACCTTGGGCAAGGTCTTGGTAGGAGGGATCGACGTGGTGATGGATCCGGCGCTGGTGAAGCGGCGGATCGGGATGGTCACCCAGTTCAATACGCTGGATCGTTCCTGCACCGCCTACGAGAACCTCTACTTCCACTGCCGGTTCTTCGGGATGAGCCGCAGGGAGAGTCGTGAGCGTTCCGGGCAGCTACTCGAAGACTTCAAGCTAACCGGGCGAGCCGGGGCGACGCCGTACGAGCTATCCGGAGGGATGGCCCAGCGCTTGCAGGTTGCCCGTGCCATAGCGCACCGTCCGAAGGTGCTGTTTTTGGACGAGCCGACGGCGGGCTTGGATCCGCAGAGTCGCATCGCTTTGTGGGAGATAGTGCGGCAGATGCGTGAGAAGGAAGGCCTTACGGTGCTGCTCACAACCTACTATATAGAGGAGGCGGACCAACTTTGCGAGCGGGTGGCTATCATCGACCACGGCAAGATCCTGGTTTGTGACACGCCTTCCAACCTCAAGAAAGGACTGAAGGCTGGTACCGTCGTGGAGTTGCGGCTCGAAGGCGAGTCGGAGGGGCTTCCAGACGCCCTGGATGGACTTGCCGGTGTCCTCTCAGCCGAACCAATGGAGGAAGGAGTTAGGGTCTTCGCCAGCCACTCCGGTGGGCTCTTGCCGCGCATCGTGGAGACTGCGCAAGGGTACGGGCTGCGAGATATCTCGGTGACGGACCCGACTCTGGAAACAGTGTTCATCGACCTTACCGGGAGGGACCTCCGTGAGTGAGACTTCCATAAGTACGTCTTCCGCGCCGCTGGAGAACTCTGGGCGCTGGGCGCTCTATGCACGCGCTTTCGGTGGCCTGGTGTTGCGAGACACGCGGGTGCTACTGCGTGAGTTCGTGCCGTTTATCATGCGTACGATTGTACAGCCGCTGTTGTTCGTGTTCGTGTTCACCTACCTGTTCCCGAAGATCGGGCAGGGCTTCTCGGGAGGCCCGGGCGGATCTAACTTCGCCACCATCCTGGTCCCGGGCCTCGTGGCGGTATCCATTTTGTTCCAGGGGATCACGGGTGTGGCCTCGCCGCTTGCGCTGGAGCTTGGCGCCACGCGAGAGATAGAAGACAGGGTCATGGCCCCGTTGCCGGTTGCCGCTGTTGCAATAGAGAAGGTTGTGTTCAGCGCGGTGCAGAGCGTGATCGCCGCGTTTGCGGCCTTCCCGCTGATCTACTTCATCCCCGCCACCCCGGTCTCGGTGAACGTACATAGCTGGCCACTTCTTGTTGAGGTGGTGCTGCTAGCGAGTCTCACCGCCGGGTCACTCGGGCTGATACTCGGCACGATCATAAAGCCTCAGCAAATCGGTATACTCTTCGGAATCCTGGTCACTCCCCTGATCTTCCTCGGATGCGTCTACTATCCCTGGGCCACGTTGGACTCAGTTCGGTGGGTGCAGATCATCGCGCTCCTGAACCCGCTGGTGTACATGAGCGAAGGGCTTCGCGCCGCACTTACCCCGGAGATACCCCACATGCCGGAATGGGCTTTCCTCGGTGCTCTCTTCGTTCTGCTGGTCGTACTGACCGTCATCGGGGTGCGCAACTTCGTACGGCGGGTAGTAAGTTGAGCAAGATCAACACGAGCCGGCTTTTGATCCTCGGGATGCTCTCGGATTGGGGGCCGATGCACGGACATCAGATCCGGCAGCAGGCCCAGATCATCAACGCTGAGGCCTGGGGTGGCGTGAAAGTGGGCTCTCTCTACAGCGCCATCAACCGGATGCGCGACGAGGAGTTCATCGAGCCGGTGCGTACCGAGCGCGAAGGCAAACTCCCCACCCGAACGATATATAAGATTACGCCAGCGGGCGAGCGTGAACTCTACATCCTCCTTGACCGGGGCCTGCGCGAGATGGACCTCGGCCAGGACTCCTTCAACATGGCCCTCAGCATGGGCGGCAGCCTGCCGCGAGAAGAGCTGGAAGAGGTGGTTCGCCAGCGCAAACGCACGCTCTCCACGGCCTTGGAGAACACGCTAGAAGCCCGCGAGCGGCTCAAAGCAAAAGGCTTCCTACTTACGATAGCGCTGGCTATCTTCCGCCACTCCGAGCTACGGTTGGAGACCGAGCTACGCTGGCACGACGAGCTTCTGGAGATGATACCCACCATCGTGGATGAGGCAGTCACGATGCGTCAGAAGCGAGAGAAAGGTGAAGGCGGTTCAGGCTCCGGCTCCGATCTCTGACGCTTACAATCGGCTCCGGTATAATCTTATCCGCGCACTGGCGTCGGGATGGGGCGTAGCCAAGCGGCAAGGCGCCGGGTTTTGGTCCCGGGATCGCAGGTTCGAATCCTGCCGCCCCAGCTACGAGTCCCGGACGTGCGCCCAATGGTCGTTGGCCGAGTAGTCAAAGGAGCTTCGAGGAACCTATGTCTGAGCGTCCACCGATCTTCGCCGTCGTGCTGGCGGCGGGCAAGGGAACCCGGATGAAGTCGAACCGGGCGAAGGTGCTCCACACCTTGTGCGGCGTGCCGATGGTCAACTACGCTATACAGGCTATCCGGCCGCTGGCTCCCGAAAGGCTCCTGGTCGTCGTCGGGCATCAGGCCGAAGAGGTCCGGGCGGCGCTGCCGCCGGAGGCCGAGTCCGTCGTGCAAGAGGAACAACTCGGTACCGGAGACGCGGTGAGGGTTGCCCTGGAAGCTATCGAGGAAGAAGATGGAATTCTGCTCGTGGTGAACGGTGACGGGCCGCTCATCTCGGATAGGACGCTCGGGGAGTTGGTCGAGCGCCACGGCTCCGCCGATGTTGGGGCGACGGTGCTCGTGGCGGAGCCGCCGGACCCTAGCGGTCTCGGCCGCGTGATGGAGGACGCGGGGGTCGTAAGGATCATCGAGGAGCGAGAGACGAGCCAGGCCGAAAGGGAGATATCCCTTGTCAACCTGGGACTTTACGCCTTCGGGCTGCCGGAGATTCGGGACGCGTTGGAGCGTGTCGGGGCGGAGAACAAGGACGGCGAATTCTACCTGACGGACGCGCTGGAGGTGATCGGGCGCCGCAGCCGGGCCGTGACCTACCGGCTGAAGAACCTCGAAGAAGCGACCCTCGTAAACGACCGCTCTCACCTGGCGAAGGCGGAGGAGATCCTCCGCCGCCGCATCCTGGATACTCACATGAGGGCCGGTGTAACGGTCCGGGATCCTCAGAGCACGCACATAGAAGCGGGCGTAGAGATCGGGCGCGACACCGTCGTCTTGCCAAACACCTTCCTGCGCGGCCGGACAGAGATAGGCGCCGACTGCATTATCGGCCCCTCGACAGACCTGATGGATACGCGGGTAGGCGACGGGGCGCTCGTCGAGCATTCCGTTGGGCGCGGCGCCGAGGTCGGAAGCGGGGCCACGGTCGGTCCCTACTCTTACCTGCGTCCGGGGACGGTCCTGGAGGCAGAATCTAAGGTCGGGGCGTACTGTGAGGTCAAGAATACGAAGGTCGGGGAGGGGAGCAAGGTGCCGCATCTATCCTACGTCGGGGACGCGGAGATCGGGCATGGCGCAAACCTGGGGGCCAGCACGATCACCGCGAACTACGACGGGGAGAACAAGAGTCGTACTAAAATAGGGAACGATGTCTTTACGGGCGTGCACACCAGCCTGATAGCGCCGGTTACAGTAGGAGATGGTTCTTACCTCGGGGCCGGGAGCGTAGTCAATAAGGATGTTCCTCCGGGCAAGCTCGCCGTCGGGATGCCGGCACGGGCAATTCGCAACGCCCCCGAGAAAACATCAAAGGATAGAACCAGAAGTAAGAGCGACGAGAAATCATCGACCAGGACGGAGGGGTAGAGGCCGATGCAAGACGGCTACCTGTCACAGACAACCGAGAAGCGTATGATCCTTTTTTCGGGTAGGGGTTATCCGCAGTTGGCTGAGAGGATCGCCGACAAGTTGGACATGCATCTCGGAGAGGTGCAGCTACAGACGTTCCCGAATGGCGAGGTCTACGCTCGTTACCTCGAATCCGTCCGAGGGGCGGATGTTTTTATCGTCCAGTCTCTGTGCGAGCCGGTCAATACTAACCTGATGGAGCTACTGGTGATGATAGACGCCGCCAAGCGTGCGTCGGCCAAGAGGATAACCGCCGTCATACCCTGGTACGCCTACTCACGACAGGACAGGAAGACCAAGCCGCGCGAGCCGATAACGGCGCGTCTGGTGGCTAACATGATCCAGTCGGCGGGCGCCGAGCGGGTGATGACCATGGACCTTCACGTCGGCCAGATCGAAGGTTTTTTCAGGTTCCCGGTGGATCACTCGACCGCTATGCACACCTTTGTCGACTATTTCGTCGAGGCCGGGTTCAAGGACGCAGAAGACGCGGTGGTGGTCGCCCCGGACACGGGAGAGGTGAAGCTCGCGCACCGTCTGGCGGATCACCTGGGGTTGCCGTGGGCGATCATGAGCAAGACACGGCACCAGTCCGGCGAGACCGAGGTAACGCACGTGATCGGGGACGTCAAAGGACGCCGCGCCATCCTCATAGACGACGTTATCGCCACGGCCGGGACCCTGGTCAACGCCGCCGAGCGGCTGGTGAAGGAAGGCGCGACGGAGATCTACGCCGCCGCCACCCACGGCGAGTTCTCCGGGTCTGCCTACGAGAAGATCGAAGCTTCCCCGATGGAGCAGGTGGTCGTAACCGACACCCTGCCCTTGAATATGGACGAGCCGCATTCTAAGATACATACGCTTACTATCGCTCCAATCCTCGCCAGCATCGTGAGAAACGTCTTTACGGACGAGTCGGTCAGCGAGGTGTTCATGGGCGAAAACCAGCTTTTCTAGGTTGTCTGGAGATATTTTTAGGAGTTTGAAGTGGCTGAGAACGTTAATGTACAGGTAAAAGAGCGCGAGGGCCGGGGCAAGAACGACGCCCGGCGCCAGAGGGCTTCCGGGATGGTGCCGAGCGTCCTCTACGGCGACGAGGGCAGCACCGCCCTTTCCGTTCCGGACAAGATCGTCGATTATACGTTGCACCATTACGGTGACAACGCCCTCTACGATTTCGACTTTGGATCGGGAACCCGGACGGCCCGCGTCGTGGATGTGCAGCGTAACCCCGTGAGCGGACGGTTGGTGCATGTCGACTTCGCGCCCGTGGATATGGCCGAGCGGATAGAGATCACGGTTCCTTTGACGGTCGTCGGCGAGGCGCCCGGGGTCGAGCAAGACGGCGGCGTCTTGCAGCAGGTCGCCTACGAGATACAGGCTGAGTCCCTGCCGGGCGACATCCCGCAGGAGATAACGCTCGACGTCTCGAGCCTCGGGATGAACGAGAACCTGACGCTCGGGGACATTGAATTGCCGGAGGGTGTGATCCTGCTCTCAGAGCCGGAGGACGTGGCCGTCACGATCACCGCGCCGACCGAGATCACCGAAGAGGAAATGGAAGCCGCCGGCATCGTCGAGGAAGAGTCGGATGAAACCGAGGAGGAGGCCGCCGAGGGTGAGGAAGCGTCCGAGGATGACGAGGCTGTTCCGGGCGAGGAAGCATCCGAGGAGGGTTAAGCCCTCACCGGCACGAGCCACGGCAGCGGATGAAAGAAACGACGGGGGACCTTTGCGGTCCCCCGTTATCGTGGGCCTCGGCAACCCCGGCCGCTCCTACGAACGCACGCGCCACAACATAGGCTTCCTGGTGGCCGACGAGTTGGCCCGCCGTCACGGTGGGACCTGGCTGGCGAAAAAGAACGCCGAATCTTCTCCCGTAAACCTGTCCTCCGCCGCTGCCACGCTTCTGAAGCCGAAGACCTTCATGAACAACTCCGGCGCCGCGCTCACGAAAGCAGATGCTCGAGAGTTGATCGTCATCCACGACGACCTCGACCTACCCGCCGGACACGTCCGGGTCAAAGTCGGTGGCGGAGCCGGCGGTCACAACGGCCTACGCTCGATCATCGGCCGTCTCGGGCCGGATTTCATCCGGGTACGCGTCGGCATCGGGCGCCCGCCTGTTGGCATGTCCGTGATCGACTACGTGCTCGGCCGTATGGACTCAGTCGTAAAAGACGCCGTTCCTCGCGCCGCCGACGCCGTCGAGGCTGTGGTCGAGCAAGGCTCCGAGCGTACCATGAACGAGTTCAACACCCGCTCCTGACCGAAGTTTCGTTAGAGTTTACGCGGGTCTATCCACTTCTTCGTCTCGGGCGGCGTGTAACAGGCCATCCTGTCTAGCAGCATTTGCGGGTTTTTCTCCATGAGGACGAGGGAGCGGTGGTCCGGGTGAACGAAGCCTTCCTCCACGGCGCCGTCGAAGAACGTGGAAAGCGAGTCGTAGAAGCCGTTCACGTTCAGGAGGGCGCAGGGCTTCTCGTGGATGCTAAGCTGCGCCCAGGAGAGCACCTCCACGAACTCCTCCAACGTACCGTAGCCGCCGGGAAGTGCAATAAAGCCGTCCGAGAGGTCGGCCATCAGGGCCTTACGTTCGTGCATCGAACCAACGACGTGTAGCTTGGTGAGGCCGGTGTGGGAGATCTCTTTCCTGCGGAGGTCTTCGGGGATCACACCTATTACTTCACCGCCCGCTTCGAGCGCCGCGTCAGCCGCTTCTCCCATAAGTCCCACCCGGCCACCGCCGTAGACCATCTGTAGTCCACGTTCCGCGAGCAGCCGTCCGACGCTCCTTGCCGCTTCTGCATGGTCCGAGTGCGAGCCGTTGCTGGAGCCGCAAAATATACATACCGAGTCCACCTGAAGTATTTACTCCAATCCGGTTCTCCGTTCCTGAATGGCACGCTGGATTGTCACACACTGATAGGACGAAAAGAAAGGGCGAAGCTTTTAAGCTCCGCCCTTTGGTCAGGTACGTGGTTTAGAAGTGTGCGCTTGTTAGACGGTGCGTCGGCGGGCGACGATTCCGGCTGCTGCTCCGAGGGAGATCAGGGCTGCTCCGCCGAGGAGTGCGAGCGTCGTGGACGACGGACCGCCGGTGTTCGGCATGGAGACAGCTACGAGCTTGCCGCAGTCGACCGGGATCGAGCCATCGTACGAGCCGTTGTTGTCGAGGCCGTGTTGGACGATCACGCCGTCGGCGATGTCGCCGGCGGAGACGCCCTGCGGCAGGGTGAACGTGCGCGAGTAGCTGACGTTGCCGTTGGCGTCCGCCATCGGGAAGCGATCTGCTGCCATCCCGCTGCCCATGCTGACGTCGCCGTTGGTGGTCAGCGAAGCCTTGATGCCTCCGTAGAAAGGCGCGCCTTCGGCTACTGTGGTAATGCCGTCACCGTTGGTGTCGGCGGATGCCGGTGGGCAAGCGGTGGGCAAGAGTTCGTCCCGCCGACGTGGATGTGCTGAGGGTGCGGCTTGCCGGGCGCGAGTCCCGAAGACTCGATGTTCACCGTTACCTGGTCGCCGTTTATGGTAACCGTGGCGTTACCGCTGGCTCCCGAGTTGTTTAGCGAGTCCAGGGTCGCCTGATACGTCTGGCTGCTCGACTGTGCGAACGCCGCCTGCGCGAGCACGACCGATACGATGGCGGCGAGCAGTACAAATACGCTTAGCTTCTTCAACGCGGCTCTCTATCTCCCACGACTTTCCGCAGGTCTCTATTACCCGAACGGTAAGACTCTCTTAATGTAAATTCAAATGCTTTCGCGGCCTGCCGCAACCTCCTCCATACTTCCATTGCGAGGTTATACGCGAGGAACGGTGTATCGGATTACTTCCCTTGGTTGGAACCTGCCCAGGCGTAGGTACAATAGCCAAGTGACCTACAGGATGCGGACAGAACCTTTGCAAGCGCCGCGCCGTATCCGGGCCTACCTGGCCTCCACCAACGAATATCCAGTCTTTCTTCTGGCCTCGACCGAAGAGGAAGCGGAGCGCTACGCCCGTGACGTGGAGTGCTTCCTCGACGAGGAAGTCGTTCACCTGCCTTCGCGTGGTGTCGCTTACGGGGACGTCTTCGATCCGTCGGTTGTACGCGTCGGGCGGCGGCAACGGGCGCTTCACTCCCTGGAATCGGCGCGGGTCGTGGTGGCGGGGCCGCTGGCGTTCATGGAGAAGACGCCGGTCTACGATCCGCTCTCGCTCTCCAATGGGAAGGAGATCGAGCTGGACGAGACCCTGGAGCTGCTGGTCTCTTTGGGCTACGAGCGGATCGACCGTGTCTCGCGCCCTGGAGAATTCGCCGTGCGCGGCGGGATCGTGGACATCTTCCCGAGTACCCGACGTTCGCCGGTTCGGGTCGAGTGGTGGGGCGACGAGGTCGAGAGCGTCCGGGCGATCTCACTGGCGACCCAGCGGGTCGTCCGCGAGCTGGAAGGTATTACGATCTACGCCGCCCGTGAAGGTGACCTGACGAGCCTCGCCGCCGCGAGCGAGGAAGACCTTCCGGAAGAAGCCCGGCGGGGCGTGCGGGTGCCGGGCCTCGACCGTATGTTGCTCGACCTGAACCCGGTTTCGGTCCGGGACAGGATCCCACCCGGCTTCGAGGTCTGGCGCGAGGAGCCTCGGGAGTACGTCCCGGAAGAGTTGGACGGTCTTGTAGAGGACCTTTACGCGACGGAGCTTCCGGAGCCGGCCGTGGAGTTCACCGGAGGAGAGGAGGGAGAAGTCGTCTCCGCGCCGCCGGTTACCGCTTTCGCCAGCACCATACGTGAGGCGGGCCGCAGGCTCGAAACCTTCGTGAACGACGGTCTCGCAGTGTTCATCGCGTGCGGCAGCGGCGGCGAAGCCCGCCGGACGGTCTACGCTTTCGGAGAGATAGGGCGCCGGGTCCGGGAAGCCGCGCGGGTGGACGCGGGCCTCTCACCCGGCATCTACGCCGTACCTGGAGAGATAGAAGACGGCTTTACCTACCCGGAGGGCGGCCTCGCGGTTCTCCGGCGCGACTCGCTCTTTGGCCGGCGGCGCGAGAAGAACCGCAGGCCCGGCGGCCGGAGCCTTGCCTCGTTCGCGGACTTGAAGTCCGGCGACCTGGTGGTGCATGCGACCCAGGGCATCGGACGCTTCGAGGGGCTCGTGGCTAAGGAGGCTCTCGGGGCGACGCGGGACTACATGCAGGTCAGCTACCGGAGTGGTGACACGCTCTTCGTACCTTACGAGCAGATGGAGCTGCTCCACAAGTACATCGGCGGCGAGGGGACGCGGCTCGACAAGCTCGGCGGGCAGACCTGGGCTCAGGTCACCGACAAGGTCCGAAAAAGGGTCAAGGCGCTCGCCGGGGAGTTGCTGCGGCTTCACGCCGCCAGAGCATCCGCGCCAGGTTTTGCCTTTCAGGAGGACGGAGAGTGGGAGCGGGAGCTTGAGGAAGGCTTCCCTTATCAGGAGACCCCGGATCAGGCACAAGCGATCGCAGCCGTCAAAGCGGACATGCAGCGCCCGCATCCGATGGACCGTCTGGTTTGCGGCGACGTGGGCTTCGGCAAGACAGAGGTCGCCGTTCGGGCGGCGTTCAAGGCGGCGCTCGCCGGCAAGCAGACCATGATGCTCGCCCCGACGACCATCCTCGTCCAGCAGCACTTGAAGACCTTCCAGGAGCGGCTCGGGAAATTCGCCGTACGGGTCGAGAGCCTCTCACGCTTCTCGACCGCCACCGAAAGGAAGCGCACCCTCAAGGACTTCGAGGCCGGCGAGATAGACATCCTGATCGGGACGCACGCGCTGCTCGGCTCAGAGATGAATCCGAAGGACCTCGGGCTGCTCGTGGTGGACGAGGAGCAGCGCTTCGGGGTCAAGCACAAGGAGCGCTTGAAGGAGTTCAAGGCTTCGGTGGACGTGCTGACGATGACTGCCACCCCGCTCCCCCGGACGATGCAGATGGGCCTCTCTTCCCTGCGCGACATCAGCATCATAGAGACCGCCCCCGCCGGACGGCGGAGCATCCTGACGCACGTGGGGCCTTACGAGGAAGATATGGTGAAGCGGGCCATCGAGTGGGAGGTCGGGCGGGGTGGGCAGGTCTTCTTCGTCCACAACCGGGTCGAGAGCATAGACGACGTGACCGAGCGACTCGGCGCGCTCGTGCCGGGCGTCCGTTTTTTCACGGCGCACGGACAGATGCCGGAACGGCCGCTCGAAGAGGTTATGCGAGGGTTTCTGGCCGGGGAGGCGGACGTGCTCGTCACGACCACCATCGTCGAGAGCGGGTTGGACGTGGCGACGGCCAACACCCTGATCGTGGACCGGGCCGACGCGATGGGCCTGGCGCAGCTCTACCAGTTGCGCGGCAGGATCGGGCGCTCGAGGGCGCAGGCTTACGCCTACCTCTTCGCCCCGCTCGGGGCGACCGTCGAGTCGCAGCGGCGTCTGGAAGCCTTGATGGATTTCACGGAGCTTGGCAGCGGGTTCGCCATCGCCATGCGGGACCTGGAGATCCGGGGGGCCGGAAACCTGCTCGGTGCGGAACAATCCGGTCAGATCGCCGCCGTCGGCTTCGAGATGTACCTCCAGCTACTCGAAGAGGCCGTTGCCCAGGCGAAGGGCCAGCCCTTACAGATAGAGCAGGTGCGCCCGGTGATAGTAGAGCTTTCGCTGGACGCCTACCTGCCTCCGGAGTACGTGCGGGATGAGATCGAGCGCGTGGACCTGTACCGGAGGGCCTCCGGTGTCGCGACACTCGCGGAAGTCGAAGACCTGGCCGAGGAGCTTGCCGACCGCTTCGGGGAGCCGCCGGAGCCCGCGCTGAACCTGCTCGGGCTCTCGCGGGTAAAGCTGCTCGGACGCAAGGTCGGGGCGACCTCCGTGAATTACCGCTCCGGAACGCTGACCGTGTATGGGGTGAAGCCGGATATAGCCACGCCCACCTTGCTCCGGAAGGTTACAGGGGGCGTGGTGGCCGTGCGCGAGGGACGGGTGACGGTGCGGGGTTCCGGGGAGGAGCCGCTCGCGTTCGCCGAGAAGACGCTCCGGGCGCTCGGCGGCGAGATGGCTGTTGGAGTTGCCTGATCCCGCCAACCGGCTCGCCGGGCCTCCGGATGCGCCGTGCTATAATCCTGGGCAGTTTTGCCGTCCAGAAGAGTAAGGTTCCAGTCTTTTGAGCATTCCTTTCTTAAGAAAAGCTTTGTCCTTGTGCCTGCTGGCCGTCCTCGCGCTCGTGGTGGCCGCTGGTTGTAAGCCGGCTCAGCAGAGCGCGAACGTCGACTCGGGGGCGAAGAAAGTCGCCACCTTCAAGGGTGGTGACATCACCCAGGGGGAATTGCAGCAGCAGATAGACCTGATCTCCCAGCAGAGTGGGCAGGGCAAGATCTCCCCGGATTCTCACCAGTACAAGGCCGCCGTCGCCCAGGTGATGCCGCAGCTCGTCGCGGTCGAGATCTCCAAGGCTTACGCGAAGGAAAAAGGGATAACGGTCTCCCAGAAAGAGATCGACAAGGGCGTCCAGCAGCAGATCGACCAGATAAAGCAGCAGCTCGCCCAACAAGCCCAGTCTCAAGGTCAGAACGTGAGCGGGGACCAGGCCTACAAGCAAGCCCTCCAGCAGGCCAACCTTACAGAAAAAGAACTCAAAAAGCGTATAAGGCAGCAACTCCCCGAGAGCCTCCTGGTCCAGAAAGTGCAGAAGAAAGTCGTTGGCAACACTACGCCTTCCAAGAAAGAAATACAGGCTTTCTACGACAAGAACAAAAAGCAGTTCCAGGTCCCCGAGCAGCGCTGCACCCGCCACATCCTGTTCACCAAGGACCAGAAGAAGCTCGCCGAAGAGACGAAGAAAAAGCTTCAGAAAGACAGCTCGCAGTTCGGGAAATTGGCGAAGAAGTACTCTCAGGACCCCGGCAGCGCGGCCAAGGGTGGAGACCTCGGGTGTCTCACGAGCAGCGACCAGTTGGTGCCGGAGTTCAAGAGTGCGGTCTTCAAGGCCAAGAAGGGTGAGATCGTCGGTCCCGTCAAGACCCAGTTCGGGTACCACCTGATCGAGGTTACTGATATCAAGCAGGCCAAGACGGAGTCGCTGTCCAAAGTATCTCCGCAGATAAAAGCCCAACTCTCCGGCCAGGAGCAGACGAAGAAGTTCAGCGACTGGATCGAGAAGCAGAAAAAGCAGCGCAACCTCAAGTACCTGAAGGGCTACAAGCCGCCGAAGGCGGGCGCCACGTCGGGTACCACCTCGGGGGGGACGACCCAGGGAGGATAGCGGGCTGGCAACAAGCCGCATGAGAGCGTAGAGTTACGGGGTAAAACGATACGTTCATAAATAAATTGGGAGGATACCGATGACGGAGATCGTTGCGGTCCACGGACGGGAGATCCTGGACTCCAGGGGCAACCCCACGGTGGAAGTCGAGATCGCGACCGCGAGTGGCTTTGTGGGGAGGGCTTCCGTGCCGTCCGGGGCGTCGACCGGCCAGAATGAGGCCGTGGAGCTCAGGGATGGAGATAAAGACCGCTACGGCGGCAAGGGCACGCTGAAAGCCGTCGAGAACGTGGATGGGGAGCTGGCCGAGACCGTCCTCGGGATGGACGCGACCGACCAGCGGGCTCTGGACCTCGCCATGATCGCCGCCGACGGTACGGAGAACAAGGGCCGTCTCGGGGCGAACGCGATGCTCGGAGTCTCCCTGGCGGCTGCCAAGGCGGCCTCGGAGGCGGCGGCGCTGCCGCTCTACCGTTACCTCGGCGGAGCTGGGGCGTACACGTTGCCGGTTCCGTGCGCCAACATCATGAACGGCGGGGCGCACGCGTCGAACAACGTTGACTTCCAGGAGTTCATGGTCGTCCCGGCGGGCTTCGAGAGCTTCGCGGAGGCGCTGCGGTCCGTGGCGGAGATCTACCAGTCTCTAAAGAAGCTGCTCGGCGAGCGGAATCTCTCGGGCGGCATCGGGGACGAGGGCGGTTTCGCGCCGGACCTCGACGACAACCGCGAGGCGCTCGCCCTGATCTCCGAAGCCGTGGAGAGAAGTGGGTACTCCCTCGGCGACCAGATCTTCTTCGCCCTCGACCCCGCGGCATCGGAGTTCTACGAGAACGGTTCCTATAACCTGGCCGGTGAGGGAAAGACCCTGAGCCGCGAGGAGATGGTCTCCTACTACGCCCGCCTCGTGGACGAGTACCCGATCATAAGCCTCGAAGACGGCCTGGACGAGGACGACTGGGAAGGGTGGTCCATGCTCACCAAGGAGCTGGGGGATAAAGTCCAGCTAGTCGGGGACGACTTGTTCGTGACTAATCCGAAGATACTGGGTCGCGGCATAGATGAGGGTGTGGCGAACTCCATTTTGGTGAAGGTAAACCAGATCGGCACGCTCACCGAGACGTTCGAGACGATGGACCTGGCCCACAAATCCGGCTACACGACCATGGTCAGCCATCGCAGCGGGGAGACGGAGGACGCCACGATCTCCGACCTCGCGGTCGCGGTGAACGCCGGACAGATAAAGACCGGCGCCCCCGCACGCACCGACCGGGTCGCCAAATACAACCAACTCCTGCGCATAGAAGAGGCGCTCGGCGCGTCGGGGCGCTACCCCGGGCGCTCGGCGTTCAACCCGAGGCTTGGCCGGGAGGGGAGGTAGCACATGCGCCGGACCAAGATCGTCACGACCCTGGGACCCGCGACCTCTTCTGAAGAAGCCATCGGGAAGCTCGTGCAGGCTGGGGTGGACGTTACGCGGCTCAACTTCAGCCACGGCGAGCACGGCGTACACCTCAAGAACGCCCAGCTTGTTCGGGCGGCGGCAAAGGAGCAGGGACGCAACGTGGCGATCCTGCAAGACATCCAGGGACCGAAGATAAGGACCGGGGAGGTCGAGGGCGGCACAGAGTTGGTAGAGGGGAGCACCATCGTCATCGTGCCGGGCGGCGACTTTGTCGGGGATGCGAGCAGGCTTCCGACCTCTTATGAGAAGCTTGCCGAGGACGTGAAGCCCGGCCACCGGCTCCTGATAGATGACGGTCTGGTCGGCCTGAAGGTCGAGAACGTAGACAATGGCGAGGTGACTTGCAAGGTCATAGAGGGCGGCCCGGTCTCTTCCCACAAGGGCCTCAACTTCCCGGATTCATCTCTCTCAATAAGGGGGCTGACGCCGAAGGACCTGGAGGACTTGCGCTTCGGGATGGAGGAATTGAAGCCGGAGTGGGTCGCGGTCTCGTTCGTGCGAAGCGGGGACGAGGTCCGGGAGGTGAAGGAGCGGATAAAGGAGTTCGGGGGCGACGTCCCTCTAATCTCGAAGATAGAGAAGCACGAGGCCATAGACGACATCGAGGATATCATCCAGGCGTCGGATGGGATCATGGTGGCGAGAGGAGACCTGGCGGTCGAGCTCTCGGCAGAGCGGGTGCCGATAGAGCAGAAGCGCATGATCGCGCGTTGCCGCAGGCTCGGTAAGCCGGTGATCGTGGCGACCCAGATGCTCGATTCGATGATCCGGAACCCGCGGCCGACCCGCGCCGAGGTCTCGGACGTGGCGAACGCGATCTGGCAGGGGACCGACGCGATCATGCTCTCCGAGGAGACGGCCGTCGGCGACTACGCCGTCGAGGCCGTTCGGGTGATGGACCGGATCGCCACGGAGGTCGAGCCGGACCTCCCCTACGGGGACTGGCTGATCAACCGCGCGGGCTCCGACGCTTCGGATGTCGCCGGGTCG
>JBBPZT010000142.1:0-6089 GCA_038198625.1 Rubrobacterales bacterium | reverse complement strand
GCAGCGCGCCGAAGGCAAGCTCTCCAACGATAAGTTCGTCGAGCGCGCCCCGGATGAAGTAGTCGCTGGCGAGCGTGAGAAACTCCAGGCAAACAGCCGGATGCTCGCGACGCTCTCCGAACGTCTCGAAGAGTACCTCTAAGCTGTTGAAACCCCCGGCCTCACGCCTTTCTTTCGCGGCTGTCTGCGAAGAACTCGACCGCCGACGCCACATCACCCTGGGTCTTGATCGTATGGAGCAATTACTCTCTGTCCTCGGCAACCCGGAGCGTCGTTTGCAAACCGTTCAGGTCGTTGGCACGAACGGGAAAGGCACTACATCTGTCGCTCTGGCTGCCGCCCTCGAAGTGGCGGGCCATACTTCCGGGGCGTATCTCTCACCGCACGTCCTCTCGTACACCGAGCGGGTCATGGTGCGGGGGCGGCGCGTCTCGGAAGGAGAGTTCGCCTCCGGGATGGGAGAGGTTATAAGGACCGCCGACGAGCACGGTATCCCCGCTTCCCAGTTCGAGCTTCTGACCGCCGGTGCGATAAAGATGTTCGCCGACGCCGGTCTCTTCTGTGCCGTCCTCGAGGCTGGGATGGGAGCGCGTTACGACGCGACTACCGCTGCGGAATCAGAAATAGTGGTCCTGACCAACGTTGGCCTCGACCATACGGAGTATCTGGGTGAGACGGTCGAAGAGATAGCCATTGAAAAACTCGCCAGCCTCGAAACGGGCTCCACCCTGATCCTCGGTACACGAGACCCCGAAGTGGTCGGAATTTCGCGTCGGGAGTGCGCGAGGGTCGGGGCCGAACTGGTCGAAATCGAGGTCCCGGAAGAGCCTGGCACGGCGTTCGAGGGGTTGGCCCCGTATGCGGCCCATGACACTATGGTTGGTATCCGGGCGGCTGAGGTGGTGCTCGACGAGAAGCTGGATGCCGGAGCCTGGGAGCAGACGGGGCGAAGGATACGTGGTGTATTGCCCGGGCGGTTCGAGGCTCATGAGTTTCGCACGGTGCCGGTAGTCGTGGACGGTGGTCATAACCTTCCCAGTCTCGAAGCCGCTCTCGCAGGAGTAAAGCACGTCTACGGGGGTAAACCGCTCGCGGTCGTGTTCGGCTGCTTGCGGGACAAGGATATTGGAAGTATGCTAGCCGCGTTGAAAAATGAGGCTTGTTCCTTGGTGCTAACGCAACCGGAAAACGAGCGGGCGGCGGACCCCACTTGGATCGACCGCGAGTATGTTCCGAGAGACCTCAGAGGGAGGCGGGCCAGGGTGATAGAGGATGTTGGAGAAGCTCTAATAGTAGCCGCTGAAGAGATGGTGCCGATGGGTGGCGTCGTGCTGGTCACGGGATCTCTGTATACGGCAGCCGGCGTATTGGAGACGCTACGTGAGGTATAGCGAAGTTATGAAGCCCGCCTCTGTCTCACTCTCGCCCGGACGCTTCGTTGCACAAGGGGCGCTCCGGTGAGCCTCGCACCCGTTCTCTTGCAGTCGACGGATCCTTTCAAGTTGATCCAGAACTTCCTGGACAGCCCGGTTCTCCGCATAGCGGGCCAACTTCTGCTGCTGCTCGTGGCGGTGTTGTGGATAGCGCTCGTGTATTGGACCTTCATCGATGCCCGCCGCCGGGGGGCGATATGGCCTCTCTGGGGCATCGTCGCCATCATCTTTCCGTTTCTGGGCACCCTGATCTATCTGATCGTCCGTCCGCCGGAATATGCCCTGGACGCCCGAGAGCGAGAACTAGAGCTTGCGGTCCTGGAGCAAGACCTGCGCAACAGGGTACTGCTATGCCCCAACTGCGAATCGATAGTACAGCGCGACTACCTGATCTGCCCGGAGTGCAACTGGGAGTTGAAGAAACCCTGCGTCTACTGTGAGCGGCCGCTGGATCTCAAATGGAAGATATGCCCGTTCTGCACGACGGACCAGCGTACTGGCAAATCCGAGCTATAGAAGGAGACTGGATATGGAACAGACCCTGGTACTGGTAAAAGGAGACGGTGTAAAACGTCGCCTGATAGGTGAGATCATCCGCCGCATCGAGAACAAAGGCATGGACATTCGGGCGATGCAACTCATGAGCGTGAGCCGCGAGCTTGCCGAGGAGCACTACGCTGAGCACCGCGAGAAACCTTTTTTCGAGGAACTCGTGGAGTTCATAACCTCGACCCCGGTCGTTGCCCTGCGGGTAGAAGGTGAAGGCGCTATCGGCTCCGTACGCGCCCTGATGGGTGCGACAAATCCGGCCAACGCAGCCCCAGGAACGATCCGTGGAGACCTCGCCCTGAGCATGCCGGACAACCTCGTCCACGGATCCGACTCTCCCGAAAGCGCCGAAAGAGAACTGAAGCTCTTCTTCGGTTCCTAGACGATCAGGCAACCGGGTAGAGCCGAAAACTCTTGGACTTCATCCTAGCCTCCGAGTCTGCCCGCCGCGTAGAATTACTCCGACGCGCGGGCTTCGACTTCGAGGCCCGCAAGAGCGGTTTCCACGAAGCCTCCCTAAAAGACCCCCGCGAGACCGTCGAAACTAACGCCGGCGGCAAGGCGCTAGCCGTTGCGGCAACGGCGCCGGACGCGCTCGTCCTCGCGGCCGACACCGTCGTATATGCGCCATCCTCCAAACAAGTCCTCGGCCAGGCTAAAAACGGTGAAGAGGTACGCGAAATGCTGGATCTCTTGAGCGGTGGTGTCCACCGGGTTTACTCGGGTGTCGCGGTCGGCCGCGGTGAGAAGGTCTCGGTCCGGCACGCTGTTACGGAGGTCAGGATGAAGGAAATCTCCGGCACAGAGGCTGAAGCTTATGTGAATCTCGGAGAAGGTGTGGGAAAAGCGGGAGGATACGCCATACAGGGGCGGGCGGCGGTCTTTGTCGAATGGGTCTGCGGCGACTACACAAACGTGGTCGGGCTCCCGCTCACCCTCACGTTACGGATGCTCGAGCGGAACGGGGTCTCCTGGTACTAGTAGAATACCGGGATGGAGCGCCGCCGCTACACCATCAAGCAGCTCCCGCCGGAGTTGCGTCCCCGCGAACGTCTCCTCGCCGCCGGACCCGGTGCTCTCTCCGATTCCGAGTTGCTCGGGCTTCTTTTTGGCATAGGCAGCCGCGAGAAGACCGCCGTCGAATTGGCGGCTGACGTCATCTCCGGCGCCGGCGGCCTGCACGGCCTCTACAAAGTTTCGGCCCACGAACTGACAGAGACCAACGGAATCGGCGAGGCAAAGGCATGCATAATACTAGCCGCTATAGAATTGGGAAAGCGGCTCGGGCTGGCAAAAGGTCCGGGTCGGCCGGTGATCTCCGGTCCCGAGGACGTAGACGGGCTCTTGCGGGGGAGGATCGCCAACCTCGACCGGGAAAACTTTGTTGCCGTGCTGGTAAACTCCAAGAACGAGGTGCTAGAGGCTCCGACTATCTCCATTGGCACGTTATCAGCGGCGTTGGTACATCCTCGGGAGGTCTTCAAGCCGGCTATTCGGGCTAGTGCGGCGAGTGTTGTTCTGGCCCATAATCACCCGAGTGGAAACGTACAACCGAGTAAGGAAGACCGCGATGTGAGCAAAAGATTAGTCGAGGCGGCGGAAATTATCGGGATAGAGGTCCTGGATCACGTGATTGTTGGCGACGGGTACTTTAGTATGAGGGAACATGGGATGCTGTAGCCATCAGGTGAAGGCACGGAGAAGTTAATTAATTAAGGATGGGGCATGTTATGTTCGGAGGACTGTTCGGACAAGACGTAGCGATAGACCTGGGGACGGCCAACACGCTCGTGTTCGTCAAGGGGCAGGGTATAGTGATCTCGGAACCCTCGGTCGTCGCCATAGACAACAAGACGGATAAGGTTCTCGCCGTCGGCGTAACCGCCAAGAAGATGCTCGGGCGCACGCCGGCGAACATCGTGGCGATGCGTCCCTTGAAGGATGGTGTGATCGCCGACTTCGAGGTTACGGAGAAGATGCTGGCCTACTTTATCCGCAAGGGACAGACTAAGAGGAGAATTCTCAGGTCCCTGATAGGCCCCCGCGTGGTTGTCTGCGTGCCTTCCGGGGTTACCGGAGTCGAGCTGCGGGCGGTCAAGGAGGCGGCGGAGTCGGCTGGGGCACGCCAGGCTTTTACCATAGAAGAGCCGCTGGCGGCGGCCATAGGGGCGGGGTTGCCGGTAACCGAGCCCCAAGGGTCCATGATCGTCGACATAGGTGGCGGTACCAGCGAGGTCGCCGTTCTGTCTTTGGGAGGAATAGTCACGAAGTCCTCCATCCGGATAGCCGGCGACGACATTGACGATGCGATCTCCAACTACATTCAGAAGGAGTACAAGCTGACCATCGGTACCCAGGCCGCCGAGCAACTAAAGCTGGAACTCGGCAGCGCTTTCCCTCTGGAAGAAGAGGAATCAGCCGAGGTTCGGGGACGGGACCTTGTCAGCGGAATGCCGAAGACCATAGTGGTAACGAGCGAGGAGCTCCGGGAAGCCATAAGCATCCCCGTGGACGCCATCGTGGCGTCGGTCCTCGATACACTCGACCGGACGCCCCCGGAGTTGGCCTCGGACATAATGGATCGCGGGATGGTCCTCGCGGGTGGAGGCGCGCTCTTACGTATGCTGGACGAGAGGCTTCGTCGTGAGACCGGAATACCGGTGCACATCGCCGACAACCCGCTACTGTGCGTCGCCATCGGCAGCGGCCGCTCTCTGGAAGAGATAGAGCACTACCGTAGTGCTCTTAGATCCGGCTAGGTGACATGAGGCGTAGGAACTCTCGTCTATCGAAGGGTCTCATCTCCGTAATAATCCTCTGCTTCGTGAGCCTCGTGCTCTTCACCGTCTACGTTAGAGAGGGGGATGCGGGACCGTTGCACACGGTTCAGCTAGGCTCCGCCGAAATTCTGCGCCCGGTCCGGAGCATGACGGCAGCCGTGGCGCAACCGTTCAAGAACATGGGCCAGACGGTCAGTGGAGCCTTTGAGAGAGAAGCAAGCAAGAGGAAGCTCCAGCAAGAGCAGGTGAGAAACCAGGAACTCGGCGCCCAGGCGGCGCGGCTGCAGCGGGAAAACGCCAAGATGCGGCAGATGCTCGACGGAAAGCGCGTTTCGTTCAAGTATGCTCCGTTGGCTCGGGTGGTCGCCCCTGTCGGCGGCCAGTTTACCAAGAGGGTCGTGATCAACGTGGGGACCAAAGACGGGGTGAAACCCGAGCAGCCGGTGATCGTCGGAGACAATACGCTCGTCGGGCGCACGACGGATCGGGTAACGGCCCACACCGCCGAGGTGCTCCTCGTCACCGACCAGAACTTCGCCGCCGGAGTAAATATCTTGCCTCCCGCTGATTTCGACCCCAGCTCGGGCAAAACAACCGGAAATACCGCCGCCGTTTCATCTCCCGGTGGAGGCACGACCGGAGGCGCCACGATGGGAGGCACTACCTCTGGCACTACCACATCGGGTACTACCACCTCCAGCGGCGCCACTTCCGGGGGTGTCGCGGCGGCAAGCGGCCTGTTGCAGACGACTGCCGATGGTTACCTGGGGGTGGATTATGTAGATGTCAGCGCCAAGGTGGAACGTGGATATTTCGTCGTAACCAGCGGTCGAGCCGGGAGCTGGCAACTTCTGTTCCCGCCGGGTTTGTTTGTTGGCAAAGTCGAGTCGGTGAGCTCGCAGGACATAAACCAGTACAAGACCATAGTCGTCAAGTCGGCGGTAAACCCGGATAACCTGGATTACGTGCGGGTGATTACCGGTTGGTAGCAGGGCGGTAGAGAGCCTTGGTCCAGACCTCTGTCATCCGTGCTGCGTTACTCGTTGCGTTGGCCGCGGTCTTCGACGCCGTGGTCGGACCGTACCTTACCTTCGGTCTGGTCGCCCCAAACCTGACCATAATCAGCATCGTGGTGGCGGCCTCGGGGCTCGGGGAGCTTCAGGCTATACTACTCGGCTTTTTCGGAGGCATACTTACCGATGCGCTCGGGGTGGGCGTGGGACTTTTTGGGGTTGGTGCTATCGGTGGGATCGTGGCGGGTCTGCTCGCGGTCAGGGTCGGTACCTACCAGCGCAAGAGCGTCTCGAGGCCTGTATTGTCCGTTGCG
>JBBPZT010000141.1:0-3116 GCA_038198625.1 Rubrobacterales bacterium | reverse complement strand
GGCCCCGGTAAATCGTAGCCTTCTCCGAGGACGCCACGCACGAACGAAAGCGCCGGGCTCCACTCATAATCCTGTCCGTCGCTCGTCACCGTGTAGGCTCCTGGGGCATGATGGGCGGCCACGATCAGCGCGGCGGTCACCAGCAGGTCATACGGGCGACGGCCGGTCTTGCAGAAACCGAAACCCCCCTGCTCCCGTCCGAGGACGAACGACTCGAAGCCATCTTCCTCCAACCCGTTGAAAGCGATCCTCTCTGAGCTGATCTCCGGCGTCGTGCCCCGCTCTCCCGAGACGCCCACTATCTCCAGCTCCCTCGTCGTCGCCAGATGAGCTAGAAGCGCCTCAACGTCTTTGGTGATAGCCTCCCATTCGGTCTCCGTAACCGCTCGCTCCTGGTCGAAGTAGTGAGTAAAACCCACTTTGTCCTCCTCTAATATTCTTCCGGGAGCAGGATCGTCGTAACGCTCCGGTCCCACTCCGTAATGACGTACAGTTTGCTCCCACACGCCAACTCGTAAGCCGACAGGACGCGCTCGCCGTTCTTTAGGGCTTTCTCATCTTCTTTACAGAGATTGCCCCAATCGCACGCCACGTGCCGTGAGAGGACTTCGGCCGGGTTAAACCACCCCGCACCCGCCAGCTCCAGTGCGCCTCTAGTTATGACGCACCTTCCGAGCCGGAAGCGAGCGCCCTCTCCCGTCCAAACGTTCCCACAAGCATCAGCGTCAGTCATGCCCGCCCCTCCCGAGAAGCATCCGCCGCGTCCCTGAGCCTTGGCAAACACCGGGGTACCCCGTGGTGAACCTCAGTCTTTTGATCTACACTCTGTTCGATCGCGGATCGGTCCCCTTTCTGTGGTCCGTATGGAACCCCGGTACTGTTTGGCGACCGCGCCGGGGTTCTCTCTTTACACCTTGATTATAAAGATATTAGAAGTAAATCTCAAGGGTTAATTACGCGGTTTTGCAGGTATTTTTCTAAAACATTTGTAATATTAATAGTGGCACTCTATAATCAGTATGTGATTAGAGGAGCGGAAAACGTGGGCGAGAAGGTGAGGGCTCTACGCAAGGCGCGCCACTGGCGTCAGGAAGACCTGGCTAAGAGGGCGGAAATCACGTTTCAGACGGTTTCAAACCTGGAGACTGGACGCCACGTCCCCGCGATGGCGACGCTGTCGAAGATAGCCGGGGCTCTCGAGGTCTCCTTGGGGGATCTTCTCTAGGGCAAGGTCTACGCGGCCACGATGAGATCTCACCGTGGCCGCGTTCGTAGCGCAAAACCAGTAAAACGAGCGTTGGGAATCGGCGTGGCTCTCGTATACTTGGTGACGACAGCCATGAGTGCGCAAGCGCTGGATAACTACACAAGAGGAGGATGCTCATGGTAAGTTTCAACCGCGTCGTTTTGGCCGGGAACCTCACGCGCGACCCGGAGCTAAGGTTTACCAACGTCGGCATCCCGGTGTGTGGTTTCGGGCTCGCCGTCAACCGGGTGCGCTCCAAGAGCGAAGAGGTCGACTTCTTCGATGTCTCGGCCTGGCGGGAGTTGGGCGAGACCATCGCCAACTACAAGAAAAAGGGCGACCCGATCCTGGTCGAGGGTCGTCTCCAGTTCCGTTCGTGGGAGACCCAGGACGGCACGAAGCGCAACAAAGTAGATGTCATCGCCGACCACGTGCAGTTTCTCGGGCGCGCGGGTGCTCAGGAGGATGAGAAGCCCGCGTCCGGTACCCCTTCGAGGTCTCGATCGGGCTCCCGTCCGGGAACCCGTAGGGCAGCTTAGACAGTGGTCCTGCGCGGACCCGGAGGCCGAATTGGGTAAGTGAAGAGTAGGAAAGCGGGCGTCCGGAACCGCTCGCCCGCTTTCTTGGAACCGTCCGGTACGTGGCCTTGGTGTGGGGCCTTGCTTAGAGAGCCTTCTTTAGGGCGCTGCCAGCCGAGAATGAGGGGACGCGGGCGGCGGGTATCGTCATCGCTTCCCCGGTTCGGGGGTTGCGGCCCTCTCGCGCGGCCCGTTCGTTGGCGTAGAACTTGCCGAAACCGGTGATCTGGACCTCATCGCCCTGCTTGAGGGCGCCGGTTACGATCTCTATCACGGCTTCAAGATGTCTCGCGGCATCCGCCTGGCTAACCCCGGCCTCCTCGGCCACTTTGTCCACGAGTTCACTCTTGTTCATCTCCATTCACCTTTCTCTCCTGGGTAGCTTGGAACGTCCCGGCGAGTATACGGCCAGACGGGCTACCTTTCGCGGGCGAATATCATACGGCCACACGATCTTCTCGCGCATCGCCTTCTACTCAACGCCTGGCAGGCTACTCGCCGCGCGACTTCTCCGAGCGTAGCGGCGTGGACTACTCACTGATCTGCAGGCTGGAGAACATGCGCCGCTGCGCCCTCGGCCGCACGGTACGCAAGCTGACGGAGTAGTCACGGATGTTCCCACCAGAAAGCTGGTGGGATGATTCCCATGTACGAGCCGGCTAGTGAGTACGGGCTTACCCGGATCGAGTGCCTCGTGGGGAAAATCGGCATCCTTGCGTATAATCCTCACCAGCAAGATGCTAGACGGAACGCGCCTTTTTGACTTCTCGACGGTGGTTAGGAGAGCACACATGAACACGATTGCCATACTCGACCCACTCGTGGCCCAGCAGGTCGCCGCCGGGGAGGTCGTGGACCGGCCCGCCTCGGTAATCAAGGAGCTGGTCGAGAACTCTTTAGACGCATCTGCCTCCCGTATAGAGATCGACCTCTCGGACGGTGGCCGAGGACGTATCAAGGTGGCGGACGACGGCTCGGGCATGGCGGCCGACGATGCCGCCAAGTCGGTGCTGGCCCACGCAACCTCCAAAATCACCACCATAAAAGACCTCGAATCAGTAGGCACTTTGGGCTTCCGGGGCGAGGCACTACCCTCCATTGCCAGCGTCTCGGCCTTCTCGCTGACCACCTCCACGGGCGAGGGCGCCGGAACACGGGTCCTGGTGGAGGGTGGAGCACAAGCCGAGGTCTCTCCCGCCTCTCACCCCAAGGGCACCACCGTCGAGGTCGATCGTTTGTTCTATAACGTCCCCGCCCGCCGCGCTTTCCTAAAAGGCGCCAAAACCGAGCGG
>JBBPZT010000140.1:0-21831 GCA_038198625.1 Rubrobacterales bacterium | reverse complement strand
TGCACATGAGCCCCGGTTTTGACGCCGGGGCTCTTATTTTCCTACTATTTGCAGGAAATTTAAGAGTGAGCCGCCCAGGACTCGAACCTGGAACCTAGAGATTAAGAGTCTCTTGCTCTGCCAATTGAGCTAGCGGCCCGTGCAGGTTGGGATTATAGCATTGGTTGGGAGACTGGCAAAACCTAAAATCCGTTGCCCGTAAGGCTTGCATCACTACCGGGGTCCGGTATATAATATTCGTATCATCCTAGCGATCTTTTCAATGAGATCGCTAAGGGCCGGAAAAGGGTCTCACCCTTCTGTGAACGCCGGCCCTTTTTGTATGCGCCCGGAGTCTCTGGAGACGGATGTCTTTATTGGCGAGGTTTATGCTCTTGGAGAGCGCATGCTGCACGGGTAGGTGTAGTATTGTTTCTTCCAGAAAGATTTCCCGGTAATTTCTCAAGGAGAGGAGTCAGCCATACACGCCGAAGAGACCAGCGTGATCCGTGGAGAGTATGTAGCTTTGAGGCCGCCGCAAGAGACGGACGTGGAGACCGCTTACGCCTGGGACCGGGACCCGGAGCTCGCCGCCTGGAACGGGAGGTCGCCGATCTCCGTCTCACTCGGGGCGGCCCGGCGAGACTATCTTGCCCGCTGGGCTGAGCCAGGTGTAAAGACCTTCATGATCGAAGCGGAGGGGGAGTTGATCGGCATGGCCACCTTCTACGATTTCCGTCAGGGAGGGTGCGAACTAGGTATAAAGATAGGTCCTGGTGGCCAACGGGGCAGGGGCTATGCAAGCGAGGCCGTGAACCTGCTCTTGGAATACGCTTTCGACACTTTAGGGCTCGAAGCCGTGCGCGGCTCCACCCTAGCCCACAACCACAGGATGCAGCGAGTCTTCAAGAAGTGTGGCTTTAGAGAGGTCGGTGACGGTTCTATCCTGAGCCGATACGACAACCGCCGCTACACCGAACTCTTCTACGAACGTCGCCGGGACGGTTGAAGTAATTGGAACCGCGCCCCACGGACGACATACTTCGTCTGGTAAGACGGTCATACGAAACAGTTGAGGAACTCCTGATGAAGAGTCCGCCGGAAGTCTCACCCTGTTAGTTCGTCGCAACGAAATACAATAAGCTCGATGGATACACAGCTCAAACTCGATGTCCGGAGCCGCGGGGCTATGAGTGGGGTGCTGACGCTCGGGAGCCTCGACCCTGCTTTCGAGGCGGTTGGACGGATGGACGGGGAGCCGGTCGTCCTCGACCTCCGCACGGTGGAGTTCGTCGAGCCGGCCGGCATCTGCGGGCTGGCGGCGCTTCTCGAGTTCCTGATCCCTCGCTGCGAGGGCGTGAGCCTTGCTCTCTCGGGACGGGACGTGCCGGCTTACCTGGAGCGGATGAACTTCTTCCGGCTTTTCGGAGACCGGGTGCGGACCAACGCGGACGTGGCTTCCCTGGAGGAGCGTCAGCGCCACAATCCGGGCACCCTGCAGGAGTTGATCAACTTCCACGAAGAAGAGGAGATCCCCGGTATCATCGGTCGTATCTCGGAGATCCTCGAAAACCAGGGCTACCGGCTGCGCGAGCGGGTCGCCGTCTGCTCCATCCTCTCCGAAGTCTGCGCGAACGCCGCCGAACACGGCGCCTCCTCCTTCGGAGCCTACGCCGCCGTCCAGGCCTACCAGCACATCGTCAGCGGCCGCCGCAGCCGCGGTGAAGAAGTCCTGATCTCCATCGCAGATGGCGGACCCGGCGTGCGTGAAACCCTATCCCGCAACCCCAAACACGCTGAACACACCGCCACCGACAACGATGCCCTGCGCCACGCCCTCAAGATGGGCGTCTCCGGAAGCGGCGAACTCGGCCGCGGCGGCGGCCTGACCCTGGTCGCCCAACTCTCCGGCCGCTCCGGCGGCTCCCTCTCCCTCCGCTCCGGGACCGGCCGCGTCACCGCCTACCACGACCGTACCAACTCCAGAAACGTACCCAACTTCCCCGGTACCTTCGTCCGCGTCTCCCTCCCACGAAAACAAGAAGATAAGGCTACGAAATGACCTTGTTTTCTAGCCGGAGGCCGGGTACAATCCCCTTATATGATTTCACTGAACACAGTGAGGGCAGAACCGGTGGCTGAGGAGCGGGCGTCACGGGTCTTCGAGGTCGCCGGTGGCGACTTCGGCGGCAAGTTGATGGTGACGCGTCGGACGGGCCGTGCCGTGCGGGAGGCTCTCGGGGAGGCGCTGGAGGCGCTGCCCAAGGGTGGTGTCCTTTATGCGGATACGCGGGGGGTCGAGTTGATGGACTACTCATTCGCGGACGAGGCCCTTGGCATTCTAGCGTCGAGGGTTGCGGGTGGGGAGTATGGCGAGCGGCGGCTGGTGCTGGTCGAGGAAGAGCGGGACTTGCTGGAGAACGTCGAGGCGTCACTGCGGCAGCGTTCACTGGCCATGATCCGGGTGCCGAAAGTAGGAGGCGAGCCGGATATAGTAGGCGACCTTCCGGAGCACCTGGCGGATACGCTCGGGGCCATCTATGACGCCGGTTCGATCACCAACGCCGCCCTCGCCGCGAAGCTGGGCCTCAACCACACCGCCTGCAACAACCGGGCGACCAGGCTCGCGAAGCTCGGCCTAATACACCGCCACACCGAAACCGCAGCTCCCGGCGGACGCCAGTATACCTACGAGGGGATCGCCTGATGTTTCATTTTATCCATATCCTCACTCATGTCAGTGAAGACAGCGTTGCCGGTGTGGAGACACCGGAGGAGGTATAGCGATGCGGGAAGAGCACATGATAGAGCGGCAGGGCAAGAGGTTCGTTTTGTACGCGGGCTTGTTGGAGGAGGCGCACGGCCGGGGGTTGCGGAGTGTGGAGACGGATCTTCTGCAGATTCCGACGGCGGAGAACGGCGAGGTGGCGATAGTAAAGGCTGTTGTGCGGACGGAGGAGGGGAAGTTCAGCGGTATCGGGGACGCTTCTCCTGAGAACGTGAGTCGGGCTATTCGGCCGCATTTGATCCGCATGGCCGAGACGCGGGCGAAGGCGCGTGCCCTGCGCGATGCGATCAACGTCGGGGTCACCGCATTCGAGGAGCTTGGCGGCAACGAGGTCGACGATGAGCGGCGGGAGATCGCGGCTGCCTCGAAGGTTGACGGGCAGGAGGAGCGACAGTCGGCGCGGGCTTCGAGAGAGGATAGCCAGGATGAGCTTCCGAGAGAGGAAGTTCCTAGAGGAGAACTACCGGCCACGCGCAAGCAGCTCAACTATCTGGAGGTCTTGATCTCTGACGTGGTGGAGGATGGCATGCCCAAGTTCGAGGAGATGGTTGGCAAGTCGATCTCTGAGCTCAGCCGCGAGGAGGCGAGCCAGTGGATCGGCCGCCTCTCCGGGAAGGCGGCGTAGTGAAGCTCTGGATCTCGGCTCTAGGTGAGGAGACCTTCCACGAGGTTGACCTCCCCGCCTGCTGCCAGCGTACCGCCGGGAGCGCGGAAGACTCGTTCGCGTGTCCTTCCTGCGGTGCGGTATGGCAGGAGCCGATGGCGACGGAGCCCGAGGAGTGCGCTTTCGTGGAGCGCTCCGGGGAGGAAAGAAAGGGGGCGGCTTGAGAAAGAAGACCAAGAAGAGCGCGCTGCGGGCGGATACCACGCTTTGCCCGGCGGGAGAGCCGGAGGGGGAAATCTACATCCGGGAGCTGCCGGTGTGCTGCATCCGGGCGCTCAAGGAGGCGGCACTGGCGGAGACAGGTGAGCGGAGGCTACTCGGGTTGGATTGTTCGTGCGGGCGGGGTTGGTGGATCACTTCGAGCCTGGATGAGCGGATCCTCGCACGCTTCGTGACTCATAGCGGTCCACGGGTCGGACACGGACCGCCGGCAGCCTAAAGACCGGCGGTCTGGAAGAGAGAAGGAGGAGAGAAGTGGCTCAAGACACGCTCACACAGTACATCGGAAGGCTTCGGGATGTCAGGCTGCTGGGGGCCGCTGAGGAGAGAGACCTCAGCAGGCATGTCAGGGAGGGGGATGAGCAAGCCCGCCGGAGGCTCATAGAGTCGAACCTGCGGCTGGTCATCTCTATCGCCAAGAAATACAGGGGCAGGGGACTGGCGTTCGAGGATTTGATCCAGGAAGGAAACGCCGGACTTATACGGGCTGTCGAGAAGTTCGACCCGGAGATGGGTAACCGCTTCTCGACTTATGCGACGTGGTGGATCCGGCAGGCCGTGACCCGCGCCCTCGCCGACCACGCCCGAACCGTTCGCCTCCCGGCCCACGTTGTAGACGCCGTATTCAGGCTCCGCCGGGCCGAGGGTATTTTGAGCATAGAGTTCGGCCGTGACGCCACGGAAGAGGAGCTCGCCGCGAGGCTCGGCATAGAGACCTGTGAGGTCCGCAGGCTGCGCGAAGTCAGCCAGCCTATCGCGAGCACCAACTCCAGGCTCGGCAGTGACGGCGATGAGGGAGCTGAGATGGGAGACCTTCTCCAAGACGAGCGAAGCGACGAGGATTACGCCCGCATCGAAGTCGGGACGTGGGAGAGAACGCTCGCCGAAGCCGTTCGCTCGCTGCCGGAGCGCGAGGCGCGGGTACTGGCAATGCGCCACGGTCTCGAAGGTGGCCGTATCCGTACCCTGCGTGAGGTCTCCGAAGTGTTGGGCATCTCTCAAGAGCGGGCGAGGCAGGTAGAGATCAAAGCACTAAGGACTATCCGGACGGGCCGCCACGCGAGTACCCTACGCAGAGCCCTCTCCGAAGCAGGCTGACCGACCGCTCCCCATCTCTACCGGGATCGTTGCTTGGTACAATCCGGCGGTACGATATGGTAAGAAGTAATCTTGTGGTCCTCATTCATACACTGCTGGTCGGACAACCAGAGACCGTCACCGACGAGGGTGGGGAGTGGCGCTCCGCCATCTTCCGCCAGCCCGCCAATGGCCCAGTCAAGCTTCATCGTCGCGGGCTGGTTGGGGATCAGGTAGCGGACACCAAAAACCACGGCAGGCCGGACCAGGCGGTCTGCTGCCATCCGCTCGACCACTACTCCTACTGGAACGACCTCTACGAGCGCAAGTCCCCCGACTCCATGCTCGTACCCGGCGGCGTCGGTGAGAACTGGACCCTGAGCGGCGTGACGGAGCGCGACGTTTCCGTTGGCGATATCTTCAAAGTGGGGAGCGCCAAGGTGCAGGTCAGCGGTCCACGCTACCCCTGCACCAAGCAAGAGCGGAAGCTAAAACTGCCCGGTTTCTACCGACGTACCATCGAGACTCTCCGTACCGGCTTCTACCTCCGGGTCCTGACCCCGGGCACGGTCGAAGCCGGCGACGCATGGACGCTGGAGGAACGCCCGCACCCGGACCTCACGGTACACGGCATCAACGTGTGCGGCCACCGAACTTTCGACCCCGATTTCGCGGAGCAGGCGCTTGATGTACCGGAGCTTGCTTCGAACTGGAAGCGCATCCTGGAGTCGAAGCTCGACAAGCAAAGGTCCGGCTAAACCAGGAGGATCTGTACCGCGTGGACGGCGGCCTTTCACGGTAAGATGACTTATGATCGAGGAACCGGAGAAAGGAGCCTTTTGGAGACCACCGAACGCAACGCGGCGCGGACGAGGGAGCTGTTCGAGGAGATGGGAGGAGCCGTACGAGACGGTTTCCCCACGATACATTCGTCCGCGCATCGCACGCAGGCCGGCACTCCATATCTGAGGTCACCGGGCGTTGTGATGCTGGCGAAACCGCGGGCCAATATCGCGGGGCTAGACGGTTTCCTCGAAGGTTTCGATCCGGGACTCGGCTTCCCAGACTACGTAAACGACCCAACCCCGCTCCCCGACTCTTCCCAGCTCTGCAAGACGGCGGGACAACTCTGCTACGCTTCGTTCGGTCCCAGGCGTACCACCAACGAGAACGCCGCAGCCTATTTCGAGCGGCTCACCTCGGCGGGTCATGGCTCCGTGCTGGAGCACGCGAGCTTCAGCTTCCTACTCTACGGCATCAGCCGCAGCGTCACCCACGAGCTGGTCCGGCACAGGGCCGGCGCCGGATTTTCACAGGTCTCCCAACGTTACGTCTCCGGGGCGGTGTTACGCTTCGTCGAGCGTCCCGAGTATCAGGCCGACGAGGAGTTGCACCGGCTTTTCGAGGAGAGGGCTGACCGGGCCGCCGCCGGGTACGAGGAGATGGCCGAAGCGTTGCTGAAGCGTCAGGAGGGTGGCAACAGCGCGCTCTCCGCCGACTACAAGACGGATGCGAGGAAGAAGGTTCAGCAGACCGCCCGTTCACTGTTGCCCAACGAGACCGAGGCCCCGATGGTCTTCACCGGAAACGTGCGAGCGCTAAGGCACATCATCGAGATGCGGGCCGACGCCCACGCGGAAAGTGAGATCCGGACCCTGGTCCTCCGCCTCTTTCTCTGCCTCTATAGGACAGACCCAATCCTTTTCGGCGACTACGAGATGGGCGAGCTTCCCGACGGCACTTACACCGTAACCACCGAGCACCGCAAGGCCTGACAGCAGAAAATGGACGCTTCTCGGATGCACGAGAGCAACCGCGCGGCCTGGGACGAGGCAGCCGCCCGGTACGCCGAAGAGGTGGAGCGGGATGTCGAGTTGTTGCGCTCCGGAGGGAATTCCCTGCTGGAGCCAGACCTGAGGCATCTGCAGAGTCTGGATCGATGGTGTGGGCACGCTGTCCATCTGCAGTGCGCGGCAGGGCGTGACACCCTTTCGCTGTTGAACCTGGGCGCCGGAGAGGTCGTCGGGATCGATATAAGTGGAGAGATGATAGAGCTGGCAAGGCGCAAGTCCGAGGCGCTCAGCTCTAACGCCGGTGGTACAACCGCGACGTTCTCGACGCGCCACGCGAGCTGGATGCCACAGCAGATCTCGTCTACACGGGCAAGGGAGCGCTCTTCTGGCTACACGATATCGAGGGGTGGGCGCGGGTCGTGGCGCGGCTGCTCAAGCCGGGTGGCCTTCTCTACCTTTTCGAGGAGCATCCGATCTCCTGGGTCTTCGATACGGAATCATCTGAAGTAAAGACAGACCCTGGATACGGTGGCTACTTCGCTGACGCGGCATATTCGAGCCAGGGCTGGACACCCCAGTACATCGGCGACCTCAACCGTCCGAAAGAAGAGCAGGCCGTCAAGTACGAGCGGCAGTGGAAGCTCGGCGACGTAATGAACGCCCTGATCGAAGCCGGGTTGGGGGTCGAACGTTTCGAGGAGCACCCGGACCGCTTCTGGAACGACTTCCCTAACATGCCCGACGAGGAGGCCGACAGGTTCCCCCACACTTATTCCCTGCTCGCGAGGAAACCGTGAGCGGTTGGGACTTCCCCGAGCACGCTTTACCCTACCTGAACCGTGCCGGCAGCCTGCCCCATCGAGTCGAGGAGGAGACGATGCTTCTCGAAATGCTTCCCGCGCACACGGATCGGGTTCTGGATCTGGCCACCGGCGACGGTCGCCTGCTCGCGCTCGTCAGAGAGAAGTTCCCCAAAAGCTCCGGCGTCGCCCTCGACTTCTCGCCTCCGATGCTAGAAAGGGCCCGCGAGCGGTTCGTTTCGGACCGTCGAGTCGAAGTCTTCGGGCACGATCTGAACCATCCTCTGCCGGACCTCGGGGAGTTCGATGCGGTGATATCCGGGTTCGCGCTCCACCATCTCGCCCACGAACGCAAGCGCATCCTCTATAGTGAAGTCTTCAGCCTGCTGAAATCCGGCGGTATGTTCGTGAACCTGGACCGCGTTTCCTCTCCCACGCCGGGACTCCGGCGGCGTTTCCTGGTGGGAACGGGCCACGACCCCGACTCGGAGGATCCTCTGGATCTTCCACTCGACCTTGATACGCAGCTTCGCTGGCTCCGTGAGATCGGCTTTAGCGACGTTGACTGCAACTGGAAGTGGCTGGAGTTCGCACTCTTCAGTGGTGTAAATCCGGAGAGCCGCCAGCCGGGCAGGCTTGCCGGGAGGATTGCCGCGGCCACGTAGGCGCTGGTTGTGGGCCCTCGTCTCCGTCTGTAGGATTGGCGGGGAGTGCGTAGGAGATACGAGATGACTGTCCGGCTGTCTCGGCCGGGCCACGGAGCGTCAGGGCATCGAGAAAGAGGCACGAGAAGGAATACTGGACCCGCGGCATCGCCGGTTGACCGTCGGGGCGATCCTCGCGGTTTCGATCGTCGCGTTTGAGGCCCTGGCGCTAGCGACCATTGCGCCTGTGATCGCCCGGGACCTCGACGGTGTCGGCCTCTACGGGTGGATCTTCAGCGCTTTCCTGCTCGCGCAGATAGTCGGGGCCGTCGCGGCAGGTGAGCAGGTCGACCGACGAGGACCGGCGCGCCCCTTCCTCGTCTCGCTGGTCTTGATCGGGATGGGACTACTCGTTGGGGCGCTCTCGCAGAATATGGCCGTTCTTATACTTGGTAGGGCTTTACAGGGTCTGGGCGGCGGCGCCCTGGTCGCTTGCGTCTACGCGATCATCAACCTGAGCTACACGGACAGCCTGCGGCCCCGCATGATGGCGGCCTTTTCGAGCGCTTTTGTTCTGCCCGCCCTACTGGGCCCGACGGTGGCCGGATTCATCGCAGAGAGGTTTACCTGGCGTGCGGTCTTTTACGGGTTATTGCCGCTCTTGGTTTTCGTCGGCCTTCTGGCCGTGCCCACCTGGTCTCGCCTGGTCTCAAGAGGTGCTGACGAGAAGGAAGGCTCTCCCGTACAAGGTCGGCTGTGGCACGCGGTCTTGCTGGCGGCCGGCACCGGTCTGCTGTTGGCCGGGCTAAAAGCGACTTCGGATCGGGAACTCTCCGTAGCCGGCCTGGAGGTAAGAGCGTGGGTCGCGGGCTCGATCTTGTCTTTTGTGGGGTTCCTGATCGTGGCGCATGCGCTCCGCGAAGTCCTACCCGCCGGTACACTGAGGGCGAGAAGGGGACTGCCCGCGACGATCTCCACGAAAGGCCTCATGGCCGCCGCCTACTTCTACACGGAGGCATACCTGGTATTGGCCCTCAACGAAGTATCCGGCTATACGGCCACGACCGCCGGGCTCGTGATCTCCGCCGGGGCGATCAGTTGGACCACAGGCACTTGGGTACAGGCTCGACTGGACAAACGCCGCGAGGGTCGGGGACGCCGCGCCCGCGTACTGGTCGGGGCGTCTCTGATGACCGTGGGGATCTTTGGTCTGGCCGTGATGGCCGTCTTTGTCGGCGAAATCTCATTGGCCGCGGCTCTCGCCTGCTGGTTGATGTCCGGGCTTGGTATGGGCCTCGCGAACCCCGCCAGCGCCACCATCGCTTTCGCCCAGGCCCCAACCGGTAGAGAAGGAGCCGTCTCCTCTTCGGTTCTGATAGCGGACCTCTTCGGTCCGGCAGCCAGCATCGGCATCGGAGGGGCGCTCGTCGCCCTTGGAACCGCCTCTGACGGAGGGTTGAGGTTCGGTGTCGCGCTCGCTTTCGGCCTGAGTCCCTTGCTCTTGGCGCTCTTCCTGGCCTCCGCCCTGCGGCTGCCCTCCGACCGTACTGTGATTCTGGATGCCCGAGAAGCCCCGTAGCCGCCCCTCCTCTGGTGGTTCCGGAAACTATTGTTCCGATATTCTGCTAAAAGAACCGCCGCCGCAAACCGAAGAGCGCGCCGAGTATCTTCTTGTTGCGTTCGGTGAAGAGACGTTCGCGGTAGTAGGCGTCTCCAGCTTTCTTGACGCTCTCGGAGAGTGTCGGGTAGACGTGTACGGTCTGGGAGAGGGCTCCTATGGAGATGCCCTTCTTCATCGCCAGGACTACCTCCCCGATGTAGTTTCCGGCGTCCGGTCCGATGATGTGGCCACCCAGGATGCCGCCGCGCCTGTCGGCGACTATCTTGACGAAACCCTCCGTCTCGCCGTCGCAGAGCGCCCGGTCGAGATCCTCGAAGCGGGACCTGAAGACCTTTATCTTCCCGTGTTTCTCGCGGGCCTGTTCTTCAGTGAGGCCTACCCTCGCTACTTCGGGGTCTGTGAAGGTTGTCCAGGGGAAGGCGTCGTAGTCTATTTTTCGTTTTACGGGGAAGAGGGCGTTAGAGAGGGCCGTGCGGCTCTGGTACTCGGCGGCGTGGGTGAACAGGAGCTCGCCGGTCACGTCGCCGGAGGCGTAGACATCCTCGGCGGTCGTCATCAGGTGCTCGTCCACTTTCACACCGTTCTCTCCCTGGGCGATCTCAACTCCCTCCAGGTTGAGCCCGGCGACGCTCGGAGCGCGCCCTGACGCCACCAGGATCTCCTCCGCCCGGACTTCTATCTCCTCGCCGCTCTCCTTGCTCTTTGCAGTCACTACCTTCTCACCGTTCTCTACCCTCACCGATTTAGCCCGGAAGCCTCCGTGAAAATTGACGCCGTCCGCCTCCAGGTATCCGCGCAGCGCGGCGCTTACCTCCGGGTCTTCCTTCGGGAGCGGGTCGTCGGAGGAGGAGATCACTTCGACCCGGCAGTCGAAGCGGGCGAACATCTGGGAGAACTCACTCCCTATCGGTCCCGATCCTATGATGACCATCGAACGCGGAAGCTCTTCCATCTCCAGGGCGCTCACGTGGTCTATGTAGCCAGCCTCGGCGAGGCCGTCCACGGGAGGTGGCTTCGCGTAAGAACCAGTCGCGAGGATCACCGCGCGCGATCTCAGCAGACGTCCGCCACCTACCGAAATTACCTTCGGTTCCACAAAGCGGGCCTCATCGCCGAGGAAGACCTCGACCCCGAGTTTTCGGAACCTCTCCGGGCTGTCGGGCTCGCCGGCTTTCCCGATAACGCGGCGCATCCGTGCCATGACAGCGGGGAAGTCTATCTCGACGGGAACGTCTTTTATCCCAAACTCGGAGGCGCGGCGCATGAGGTTGGCGACTTTGGCGCTCTTTATGAGGGCTTTGGTCGGCACGCAGCCGGAGTAGAGACACTCTCCCCCGAGCTTATCCCGTTCTATCAAGGCGACTTTTGCGCCGAGCGAGGCTCCACCCGCCGCCGCGACCAGGCCCGCCGTTCCGCCACCGATGACTGCTAGATCGTAGTCGCTCAAACCGCCTCCTTCTCTCTACCGTCAAGCCATTCTACAGCCCGGTTCGCCCGGAGAGCCGGGGCCGATGATGTTAACATGATCCTGCACGCCCAACGATACGGAGGAACGGTATGGCGAAGAGTTACGAAGAGATGGTCTCCGAGGCGCGGCAGGAGACGGAGCAGACGGACGTCGAGACGGTGCACGACCTGCTCGAGTCCGGTGAGGGAGTTACCGTCGTGGACGTGCGCGAGCCGCCGGAGTGGGACGCCGGGCACATCTCCGGCGCGAAGCTGGTCCCGCGCGGTATGTTGGAGTACCAGGCGAACGAACAGCTCCCGGACAAGGACGCCAGGATCGTCGTCCACTGCGCCGTAGGGGGCCGGGGCGCTTTGGCCGCCAAGACCCTGAAGGACATGGGATACACCAACGTAGCAAATATGGACGGTGGTATGAACGGCTGGAAAGAGAAGGGTTACGAGGTCGAAGAAGGGTAGGCTGGCCGAGACTCCCTGAAGCCGTAGCGGGCCGCCTCGACCTCCTCGAAGTGCTCCTCCGACCACTCGCAGAGCGGCTTTAGTACCTTGAAGAGCGATGTGCCGAGCGGCGTCAGGCAGTACTCTACTTTCGGGGGAACACTCGCGTAGACTCTCCTTTCGACGATGCCGTTGCACTCAAGGCCGCGGAGAGTCTGCGTACGCATCTTCTGAGAGATAACCCCGATCTCACGCTGGAGCCGGGTGTAGCGTCTGGTTCCTCTTGCGAGCGTTTGGACCAGGACTACGGCCCATTTGTCCGCGACGAGATCCAGCACCCGGCGCGAGTCGCACTCTTCGTCCAGAACGCAATGCCGGTGATCCTCTTCTTTACACACCATTAGGTACGCATACCACTTTTGGGTGCCTTCTTGTATTAGGAAGAGCGCACCCGTACCCTGACGATATGAGTGCAGGAGCCTCACCCGCGAGAGAACGAAGATCACGGACACTGCCCACGCTACTCGGCGCTTTCGGCTTCTTCGGTTTTTTCTGGGGAAATTTTGCCGTGCTCCTGGCGGATCTCAGCAACTCTCTCGACCTCTCACCGGGGCCTCTGGGGTTCGCGTTGTTCGTCGGGGCGGCTGCTTCCATCGTCGCCATGGCGCTCCTCGGGTGGACCACCGATCGCCTGGGACGAAGGGCATTCTTGATGGTATCGGCGGGCGTGTTCGGAGTGGGAATCTTTGGGCTGTCCCTCGCCGGCTCGTACGCCGGTCTCCTCGTGGCGCTGGTTACGCTCTACTCCGCCTCCGGACTCTATGACGTGGGCATCAACGCTTCCGCCGTGGATCTGGAGAAGGCTAGCGGCCGACGCTTCATGTCAGTGCTGCACGCGACGTTCAGCGCCGGAGGGGTTGCCGGTTCTCTCCTGGCCGGGGCGCTGCTCCAGGCTGGTGTAGGCTACCGGCACGTCTACCTCGTAGTGCTGATCCCGCTCGGGGCCGTAATGCTGGCCGTGCTGCTGACACGGTTTTCGCCGCCCACCGCCTCCGAACCTGACGGGAAGAGAGAAGCCCCGAAGCTCTACCGGAATTGGCCTCTTCTGCTAATCGCCTCGATCGCTTTTTTCGGACTCCTCTCAGAGGGAGAGATGGAGCAGTGGTCGGGGGTATACCTACTCAGGACGCTGGAGCTGCCCGCGCTCCTGGGCGCTTCGGGAGTTGCGGTATTCTACGGAGCGATGGCGGTTGGACGTCTCGGCTCCGCCTGGATAATAAACCGCTTGGGTAACCGCCAAACTCTGCTGGGTGCGGGATCTCTCACGGCTGTCGGGATGGCGTTGGCGCTCGCCACCCGTCAGCCGCCGGTCGTGGTCGTCGGGTTCCTTATCGTGGGCCTCGCCCTATCCGCCATCGTGCCGATAGCCTTCTCTATGGCCGGGGACCTCGCGCCAGACCGGGCAGGAGGAGCCATCTCGGTCGTCACGACCCTCGGATACGGCGGGTTCTTGATCGGCCCGGTGCTCGTCGGAGGGCTCGCGGAGCTATTCGGGCTGCGGCTGGCGCTCGGGGTTATAGCCCTGGCTGGGATCGTAGTCTTTACCCTCGCTACCCGTTTGAAAGCGTCGTAAGTCCGACGGAATCTGTCCGTGGCGGCTGCAAGGACATGGGGCGAAGGCTGTCTTACTGGTGTTTGGAGATCCACCAACGTACGAGTATCGGCCCGGCGAGCACCACGGCGAAGAGACGCAGCATCTGGACCGCCAGGACCAGGGAGGCGTTGGCGCTGCTCCCGAGCGCTATGACAGCGACGGAGTCTATCCCGCCGGGGGTGGTGGCGAGATAGGCTGTGAGAAGGTCCGTGCCCGTCAGCGCGGCGAGTATACCGCCGAGTCCGGTGCACACGGCCATTAGACCCAGGGTAGACGCGAGCACGAATGGTAGGAGCCGCCCCGCCCTCCTGATCGAGGTAGGGTCGAAGAGCAATCCCACGTAAAGTCCCAGGATGGCATAGGCCAATTGCGGTACGCCGGAGGGCCACCCGACGCGCAGGACCCCAAGCTCTTCCAACACGACGCCGACGATAAGAGGCCCGAGCAAAGCACCGGCCGTCGGAGCCTCGTCCCGGCCCAGGCTCCGACGGCCGCGATCAGGGCCGTGACGACGTAAGCCGGCCAGACTCCGTGGGTAGAGCCCCCGATCCGGGCGGCGGTTCCGAGTCCGAAGCCGCTTCCGTCGGCTGGACCACTCGACGCGAGACCGAAGCGGGAGATCAGGGAGGCGGAGACGATTACCAGGACGACGCGGCCGTACTGGATCAGGGCGACTATCCTCGGGTCGGCTCCCAGCGGCCCGCTCATGGCCAGCATCCCCGATGCGGCGCCCGGCAGCGTACCGAGTGCTGCGGTAGTTCCGTCGAGACGTGCGACCCGCGTCAGGAAGAGGCCGGCGAGAAAGCTCGCCAGCAGGGTGCCGATTATCGCCAGGCCCACGGGTAGCCAGTCGGCGGCGATCAAGGGCAGGACCGACGGTTGGAAGGTAGTGGCGAGCACAACCCCGATAACGGCCTGAGATGCTCGCTGGACCACCCGCGGCATCTCCAGATGTTCCCGCCACGTAAGGGCGAACACTACCGCGACGAGCAGAGGGCCGACCAGCCACGCGGCCGGCAGCCCCACGCTCCGGGTGAGCAATCCTCCAAGGGTAGATCCGACGCCGAGTACCAGCCACCCGCCGATATACCCTGCTCGCAACTTTTCTCTTGCCGTCGCTCCATCCTCTCTCTGATTCCGGTCTACGAAGACTTCCGCCCGTGGGCGCCGGTTTCCCTCATAGGTTGTCTCTCGGTCCAGCGAATCTCGCGGCCGCGGCGGCGCCTGAGAGAAGTTCGTACATATTGCACGAAGACTACCGTATGCTCCTCCTCTAAGATAAAACCTCACGTCCAGAAACTGGAGGAGGATTTAAACAAAGGTGATCCGGCAAAAGGTATTGTACGCTGCTCTCCTGGCTTTCCTGCTCTGCTTCGGCTTTGCGCTGGCCGGTTGTGGTGGCGCCGGAGCGGCGAAGAGTAGTTCGTCGACCGGAGGATCCACCGGAAGCTCTACTGGGAGTTCCACCGGAGGTGGGGGACAGGGCGGTACCCTCAACGTGTTCGCCGCCGCCTCGCTGACGGATGCTTTCGGCGAGTTGGGGAAGACTTTCGAAAAACAGAATCCCGGTGCAAAGGTGCGTGCGACCTTTGCGGGCAGTTCGACTGTACTCGCCCAGATCCAGCAGGGAGCCCCGGCGGACGTGTTTGCCTCTGCGGACGAGGCGAAGATGAAAAAGGCGGAGAAGTCCGGCCTGATCTCGGGCAAGCCAAAAGTTTTCGTCAAGAACCGCGAGGTGGTCATCGTACCCAAAGACAACCCGGTCAACATATCTGGCTTCCGTCAACTCTCGAAACCCGGCATAAAGCTAGTTCTGGCGGAAGATGGGGTACCAGCCGCCGAGTATGCCAAGGAGATCCTGGGCAAGGCGAACTCCGAATACGGGAGCGGCTTCGAGAAAAAGGTCCTGTCGAACCTGGTCTCCCGTGAGTCAGATGTGCGGGCCGCCGTGAACCGTGTTGCCTTGGGAGACGCCGACGCCACTTTTGGTTACGCCAGTGACGTAACACCCGACATAAAGAAGAAAGTCAGGGTGATCGAAATACCGAAGAACCTCAACGTAACCGCCACTTACCCGATAGCAGTTTTGAAGAGATCGAGTAACAAGGTGCTCGCACGTAAATGGGTGGACCTCGTGACGAGCAAGAAAGGACAACAGATACTCGGGAAATGGGGTTTCAAGCCTGTAAATTGAGCAAAAAGAGAAAATCCCGGTTTCTTCCATTACGGCGTTCCGGAGGAGAACTACTCGCCTCCGGATTCGCCGTGAGCGCGCTCGCGTTGCTTGCGGGCTTCATAAGCTTGCCGCTCCTGAGCCTCGTAATATGGACCGTCGACGCGCGAGCCTGGGGCGCCATGACCTCCCCGACGGCGCTCGATGCGCTGATGCTTAGCGCCAAGACCACGTCCGTAACGGTCGTTATATTGTTGCTCGTCGGGACGCCGGCGGCCTATGTCCTTGCCCGTGTGAGGTTTCCCGGAAACCATTTGCTGGGAGCTCTCATGGACATACCCGTGGTGCTGCCGCCGAGTGCGGCGGGCATAGCGCTCCTTCTGGCGTTCGGGAGGATGGGGTTCGTGGGAGAGCATTTGCAGGCTTTCGGGATCACCCTAAGCTTCACCACTGTGGCGGTGGTGATGGCGGAGGTGTTTGTGGCGGCCCCCTTCTACGTCCGCCAGGCCGTTACGAGGTTTGGGGAGATAGACCGGGGTGTTGAAGAGGCCGCCCTGGTGGACGGCGCGAGCCGTCCGACCGTGTTCCTGAAGATCACCTTGCCCCTCGCGCTACCGGCGCTGGTGGCCGGGATCCTCACCGCCTGGGCAAGGGCGCTCGGGGAGTTCGGGGCCACGGTCATCTTCGCCGGCAACTTCCAGGGTGTTACGCAGACCGTACCACTGGCGATCTACACCGTGTTCCAACAAGATATCAACGCGGCGGTAGCACTCTCGGTGCTGGTTCTCGGCTTCGCCTTTACGGTCATCCTGACCGTCAGGTATCTGACCGGAAAAAGCGGCTACGAAGCTTAGAAGCCGGTCAGGCTACGTCTCCGTCTTCGGTGAGGACCATAACATCGGTGGCCTTGACGAGGGCCGTCACTTGCTGGCCGACTTCGAGTCCCAATTCGTCGGCGCTCTCGCGGGTGATGAGCGCGACTACGTGGTTGTCTCCGACCTGCAGGGATACTTTGGCCGCCGCCTCGCCTTTCGTCACCTCGGTTACGGTGCCGGGCAGCCGGTTACGGGTGCTTATCTTCATCGTCCGTGCTCCTCTCTTCTCGAATCGCCAACAGACCGAGCTGCAGGGCTAGCCTGACCCGGTCGTCGTACAAGTTTAGCCCAGTAAGCTCTCCCGCGCGCTCCAGTCTGTAACGGAGGCTGTTGCGGTGTAGAAAGAGCCGGTCCGCCGCCTCGCTGATGTTGGCGTTGGCAGCGAAGTAGACCGAAAGAGTCCGTATCAGGTCGCTGCCACGTTCACGATCCTGGGCTTCCAGAGGGTGGATCAGGTCCCGGAAAGGACGCAACTTCCCGGAACGCGCCAGGGCTTCCAGCAGTACCCGGATCTCTCCCGCTTCGGCATCCGGGCTATGCTGCGTCGTCCGGCTCTCCGCGCATCGCCCGCGACAATTGTTCCTCGGCCGCGGCGACCTCTTCGTCCTCGATCCGTTTGAACAGAGGCTTGGCTCCCGAGGTCCGGTAGGCGTCGGGGAGCTCCTGGTCAGTGATCCTAGCTATGGGACCATCGAAGAATTCCCGAAGCCGCTCTACGGCCTCCGGTATGAAAGGGGACGCGTGGTAGGCGATTGAGCCGAGTAGCGACGAGCAGACGTAGAGCGTCGTCCTGGCCTGCTCCGGGTCGTCCTTACGGCTCTTCCACGGGGCCGAGGCGTCAAAAAAGCGGTTCGCCCGCTTCCCGAGTGCGAGTAATTCCCCGAAAGCCTCGCGTGGCCTGGGGGCGAGCATCTTCGCCTCGTAGCGGGCTTCTATCTCCCGGAAATCCTCGAAGACTTCGAGGGCGTCTTCCGGGAGCTTCTCCGGGCGCGGGACTTCACCGTCGAAGTACTTCCCGACGAAAGAAAGGGTCCGGTTGACGTAGTTGGCGAGGTTGCCGATCAAGTCGGAGTTCACCCGGATCTGGAACTCTCGCCAGGAGAAGTTTACGTCCCCGGTCTCCGGCAGCGTCGAGGCCAGGTAGAACCTCAAGGGGTCGGCAGGGAAGCGGTCGAGCGCCTCGTGCAGCCACACCGCCAGGTTGCGGCTCGTGGACATCTGCATCCCGCGCCGCTCGCCGTCCACGACGACCTCCAGGTTCATGAACTCGTTGGCCGGCACGTTGTACGGGAGGATAAAAGGTTCCTCGCCGTCTTCGGCCGTACCGATGAGTTGCGCGGGCCAGATCGTGGTGTGAAAGACAGTGTTGTCCTTCCCGATGAAGTGGATAAGCTTCGTGCCCGGCTCCTGCCAATACTCCCGCCACCTGTCCGGCTCTCCCATCCTCTCGGCCCACTCCATAGTCGAGGAGACGTAGCCGATACAGGCGTCGAACCAGACGTAGAAACGCTTGTCCTCGAAGCCCGGCTCGGGAACGGGAACGCCCCATTGGATGTCCCGCGTAATGGGTCGCTTTTCGAGGCCGCCGTCTATGATGCCGAGGATGAAGTTCTTGACGGACGAGCGCCAGTGATCCTGCCCACCTACGTACTCCCTCAAGCGGTCGGAGAACTTCGGTAGGTCCAGGTAGAGATGCGTAGTCTCCCGGACCTCCGCCGGTCCGCCCGTGACCTTTGAGTGTGGCTCGATGAGCTCGTAAGCCTCGTACCAGGAGCCGCAGTTGTCGCACTGGTCGCCCCTCGCCTCCTTGTAGCCGCAAACCGGACACGTCCCCTCGACGTAGCGGTCGGGCAGGAAACGGCCCTCCGTCGGGCTGTACATCTGCTTGCTCTCGGCCTCGGAGATGTACCCGCCCTCCTTGAGCTTCCGGTAGAAGAGCTGTGTATTCTCCGCGTGCAAGGGCGTCGAGGTGCGCGAGAAGTTATCGAAGGAGATGTCGAAGCGCTCGAAAGTCTCCTTCATGTGCGTCCACCAGTAGTCCACCACGTCCTTCGGGTCCTTACCTTCACGCTCGGCGGTCAGCGTGATCGGGACGCCGTGCTCGTCGGTGCCGCAGACGTAGATCACGTCCTCCCCCCGCGCCCGCAAAAACCGCACGAACACGTCAGCCGGAAGATAAGCCCCGACTATCTGCCCGACGTGCAACGCACCGTTGGCATACGGCAACGCTGAAGTGACCAGGTAACGCTCTTTTCCGGCTCCGTTCGCAGTCTCGCTCATAGACTAAGAATAGCACCTGAGAGCGTACAAGAATTTGGACCATCAGCTTGTCTCAGAGACCGAGAAAACAGTACACTCCGCAGCATGAGCGGCCGGGCCGTGCCCTCCTGGGTCGAGAAAATTGAGCGCATCCTGGAGATGAAGCCGTCCGCCCAAACCCATGTCCATCACTGGTTGTATCGGATAATCAGCGTGTGTTTATTGGTGGCGATCTTCTCCGGATTCTCGTCTGCAATCCTCGCGGAATCACCGGCTTTGACGCTTTCCTGGTTCGCGCAGACGCTGCTCAACATAACGATCTTTAGCGCTTACTTCGGGCAGGGGCTCCACGAAGAAAGTTTTGGGCGCTTTGGAGATGGTTTCTGTCAGACGGGGCGGAAGCTGCGGGTGATCTCCATAGTTTCGCTCTTCACCGTGTTCCCTTTCTATTGTGCGGTAGTCACCGGCTTTTTCGCAGATTTTGGCGGCCATAAGTACGTAAGGAGTTTTGGTAGGCGGTTCTGTAGGACTGGCGCTGGTGCTGTCCTACGTGCTCTTCATCGCTTACCGCTATCGCAAGAATCAGAGAAGCACATAGAAGTTCGTTGTTCGGAGCAAACCAGGCCAACAATAGCGCATCGTATAGCTGCAGCCGAGCATGGCAGAATCTACACAACCCTATGTCGAATGTGGAGAACGGGTGCGGCGGCACCTGATCAGACGTACCCGAATACCGGCGGGAAGACGATCGCGACACTCGCCGCCCACACGGCATAGACCGGCAGGTAATTCGTCTGCCACCGTTCGAGAGCCGTGAACGATCCGCGCCCTCTCAGAAAGCGGATGTAGAGCACGATGGACCACGCCAGATTGACCAGAAGAATCATGTTCTCACCCAGGGCGGCCACGCGGTTGGGGGTGAAGCCGAACTCGGTGATACGCGCGGCTATGGCCCATAGCGCTACCGCGTCGGCCAGTAGCGCACTTACCACCAGCACGACCTGGAGCACATCGAAGACGCCGGGGGGCGACCGAGGGTCACGGGCGGAGACGGAATAGAGCAGAAGGCCAAGGACCACCGCCAGGATCAAGTCGAACGCGATGAGCAAGTCCCGCTCGATGTCGACTCCGAGTCCGGTCCACAGCAGGGCCGCCAGAAACGTGACTAGCACGGCGGCGAAAAGGGGCGTGAAGAGACGAGTCAGCACCGGCGCCATGTTCTCGATCACGCTCTGTTTGGCCTCCACCAGCCAGGAGGCGACCACGATGGCCCCGACCGCTCCGCAAGGCAGCAGCCACGACCCGAAGAAGGGCTGGACGTCGATCCCGATGGACTGGAAGATCATCGTCATGAATGTCGTGAGGGCGCCGCCGCCGAGGGCGATCAGGACGTAGTAGATGAACAGCTCGCCCGAGAATCGAATGAAGTCCATGCGACCCCCAACCTGGCCCCACCGGCCGCCCGCGTACGCGATGTCCACTACCAGCCAGTGCGCAATCGGCAGGTGCAGCGCCGTGAGCACCTCAGTGTAGCCGCCCGGAGCGAATGGATAGACGTTGGCGAATACACCCGCCGCGACGAACGCCAGGGCCAGCCAGCGCAGAGTGCTTGTGCCGAGCCGCCGCTTCCAGATGAAATAGCCGGTCAGGAGAGGCAACACGAAGAGACTCAGATTGCGGACGTAGAAACCGGCATCCGCGCTCCCGTTCAACTGAATTCCGAAGAGCGCCGGCGCCTTGATGGTGAGCGCCGCCGCCGCGGCGAGACAGAATGCGACGATGGCGTCCGTTCGCGCCGCAGACTGCGGCTCCCCGGTGTCGGATGGAGACACCACGAGTTGCTTCCAGAGACGGTCCGAGTGCTCGCGTGCGAACTCACGTGAGAGGGTGTCGAGGTTGCCCATGCGCTTCACAGCCACCAGGAACGCTTCGTCGGTGGCGAGCCCAGCGTCAGCCAGGAACTCGATCTGCTCCCGCAGGTGGTCCTCCAACTCCGCTACGTCGACGGAGTGGATCGCCTGCCGGCGCCGGAGGTAGCTTCGCCACCGGTCGATCTGGTCCTCTAGCCATACCGCGTGACCCGGATCCGGCATCGCTCAGGCTCCGCGTGGCGGTGACGCGGCTGACGCCGGGTGGCCGGCCGAGAGGGGAATGCCGAGCTCCGACCAGATACCTCGCAGTGTTGCGTCCACCGCCTGCCACTGCCGGCGCTCCTCGGCGAGCTGAGCCCGTCCCCCGGACGTGACCCGGTAGTATTTGCGACGGCGGCCGCTCTCCGCAACTTCCCACCGCGCCTCGACGTGGCCGAGCCGCTCGAGCCGATGCAGAACAGGGTAGAGCATCCCATCCGTCCACTCCATGCGCCCTCCGGATAACTCCCGAACTCGCTTGAGGATGGCGTAGCCGTAGCTGTCCCCTTCCACCAGGATCGCCAGGACTATCGGGGTCGAGGAAGCGGCTATCAGGTCCTTGTTGATCTCCATGGCTTCACACGCTGCGCGTCGCTAACGACTTTGAATCCGCGTATACATAACAGCACCATACCTAACTCTGCTATGTATATCAAGGGCCGCGGGACATTATCCGTTGCACTGGCCGTGAATGGCTGCGGTCGGCGAGGGCGGCGCGGACCGGTTCCGCCCGCACTTCCTGGCGATCGAGATGGATGACATGGTGGAAATTCTCGGTCTTCGGTTCGCTCGATCCTTCTCCCGCGTCCGTTTTGTCTCGTATTCTCCCTCCGAGTCTGCTTTGGGAGGGGAAGCATGCCACGTCGAAGAGATCTCCACTCTTTCGGTACAAAGAAGAGAGCTTGAAGGCTCGTGCTAGGATAGCAACTCGTATGAAGCATCTCAAACTAATTCTTTACCCCGCGACTTCGTGAAGCTTCCTTTTCGCCGGCTTATTCCAGAGGCACGCGAGCCCACGAGGGCGCACGCCGGAGACGCCGGCTACGACCTGCGCTCAGCCGAGAGCCTTAGCCTATCGCCGGGTGAACGGGCCGTGGTGGGGACCGGAATTTCGGTCGCTATTCCCGAAGGCTACGCGGGTCTCGTGCTGCCGCGCAGCGGGCTCGCCGTAAAGCACGGTATCTCGCTGATCAACGCTCCGGGTCTCATAGACTCCGGCTACCGGGGCGAGCTTCGGGTCCCGCTCATAAACCACGACCGGGAGGATACTTTCGAGGTCGAAGTTGGAATGAGGGTCGCCCAACTCGTCCTGGTGCAGGCCGGGGCGGCGGAGTTCGTCGAGGTCGAGTTGCTCGAAGCCGGGGAAGACGGCAGGGGAGAGGGTGGCTTCGGCTCCTCGGGTTCGGGGTGAAGGCCTTCTATTTGATGGTCCATTCCACGGAGTCTGGCTCATGCTGATGCTGAGAGAGCCCT
>JBBPZT010000139.1:0-17446 GCA_038198625.1 Rubrobacterales bacterium | reverse complement strand
ATCCTCCAGGGCTATCTCCAGCGGCGCAAGGTCTCCTTCCGGACGCGCTACTTCGATCTTGACCAGGCCCTTATCCCGGCCGTCGGAGATCAACTTAGATACCTTCGGCCGCGAGAAACCCATCCTCGCGGCGATGTCGGCCTGGGTGAGGTCGTGCTCGTAGTAGAGCCGGAGCACTTTCAGGATCAGGCGGTCCTGATCCGAGAGGGTGTGTTGTTGGGCGGGGTGGTAATTGACCACCAAAGATTCAGACCTCGCCTTCGAGAGATGTTTCCTGGAGCCGCCTCAAGCTTGCCACGAAGGAGCGCCCGTCGAGCTCCACTTCAGAGCGGGATATGGTCTCCCCTCGGGCTACGGTCCGTGTGATGCGAGCCCCGGCCGCGAGCCCGAGCGGCAGCATCCCGGATGCGTCGGAAGCCTCGCGTACCCACCCGTAATAGTCAGCCGAGCCGATGCCTCCGAGCTTCTCACCGGCTGCGAGGTCCCGCTTCGCCACGGCCACCACTTCTGCTACCGGCGCGAGTCCGGGCGCTATAGTAGCTTCACCGTGGATAGCCGCCCGGGCCACCGAGGTCGGGGTTTCGAGGCTGGTGAGGTGGTACGGACGAAAGAGAACGTGGTTCGGTCCCGCACCCTGGCCGAGGTACTGCATGGTCTCCCTGACGGGGCCTTCGGGAGAGCGGATCAGGACGAACACACCCGGCGCTATCCCGCGCACGTAGTCCACACTACCGTAGCGGGAGAGAATACCGCCTTCTTCTTTCAGGCTGAATACTTCCGTGAGGCGGGCTGGAATCGTCTCTTCGGGGCCGTGCATCCCTGGTATATCCGGCGTAAGACCCGTGGCGTTTGCGACCGCCGCCATCTCGACCATCGTCTTGGTACCGTCCACGAAAGAAGCGAGCATCTTCGGGTTCATCCGCTTCTGTTCAGCTTCTTCCACGAGAGAATCGGGGTTGGCGGATACGTCCAGGGGGTTGTTCTTGCCCTTCCCGGCGACGACGACCTCGAATCCCAGAGACCGGGCGAAATCGTAGAGCTCCAGGATGGCGCCCGGTTCGTCGCCCGCCGAACCGGTGTAGACGACGCCCGCGCTCTTCGCCATCTGGTTCAGGATGGGGCCGACCGTCACGTCCGCCTCGACGTTGAGCATCACCACGTGCTTGCCGGAGTGGATAGCTTCGTAGGCGGCACGCGCCCCGATCTCCGGGATGCCGGTCGCCTCTACGACTACGTCGACCTGCTCCGAGCGGGCCACCTCCAAAGCATCGGTGGTGACTGCGGGACGATCATTGGAGCCATTCGTACCCTCGACCGGCTCCTGGCCGGCCTCACGGAAAGCTTGCAGGGCACGCTCGGTATCTACATCGGCGGTGGCCACGACCTCCATGCCCGGGATGCCCGCGACCTGGGCTATAAAGCCCCGGCCCATCTGGCCCGCGCCAATGAGCCCGACGCGGATGGGCGTGCCCGCCTTCTCTAACTCTTCGAGCCTGCGTCTCATACTCAAAAATCGCCCTCCTTTATCTCCAGCCTCGCGCCGGGCCTGAAAAGCCCGCCCAGGTCGTCGGTCTTTTCCAAGTAGATCTCACCGGGTAGCTCCGCCTCCTCCAGCCCGTTGAACTTGAGGACCACATGGCCGAGCTCATGGACGTTCTTCCAGGCCTTCTCGCCGACGGCGGTTATCCGGAGCTCCCTGCCGCCGATAGCCAGTATGTCTCCCGGCTCCGGAGGCTCCTCTCGCAAGGATTCGGGTTCGTGCAGGATAGACATCTCGGCCAGCTCCGGCGGGGCCCCGGCCCGGAAGAGGACCAGGAGACCCATCTCCAGAAACTCCGGGACTTCCGGGCCTAGCTCCGTGATCTCCGTCAGGTAAATAGGCTCCAACGCACCCTCCCCTTAGTAGAGCCCCAGGCTGAACACCCAGGCGATTAGAACGGCTATCGGGCCGGTGATGAGCCGTCCGAAGAGGACCGCCGGCACCCCGATCTCGATGGTCTTCGGGTTTGCTTCCCCGAGTGAAAGACCTACCGGCACGAAGTCGCAGCCGACCTGCGTGTCGTAGGCGAAGAGCGCCGGCAGCGCGAACGCCGGTGCTATGTTTCCGTTGCCGATCTGGGTCCCGACCAGCACCCCGGTTACCTGGGCCACCACCGCGCCCGGCCCCAGTATCGGGGAGAGAAACGGTATCCCGACGATCAGAGAGAGCAGGATGAGCCCCGGAAGGCTCCCCGCGAGCGGCGTAAGGACGTGGGCGATGAGGTTCCCGAGTCCAGTGGCGTTGATGATGCCGATCAGCATCGTCACGAACGCGATAAAGGGCAGCACGTTCCGTATCACCTGGTCTATGGCCTGGCGCCCACTCTGGTACAGGACCCCGATAACACCGCCCATTCCGCGCCCGAGCCGCGAGATGAAACCGGTAACGCCTCCCACCCCAGCAGCAGCTTCGCCTCCTCCCATCTCGAATGGGCTTCTGGACGAGGCCTCCTCTCCCCGCGAAGCGTCGAACACGCCCCGTGAAGCCCCGTCCCCTGCGTTGTCTCCCGCTGGGGCGGCTGTCTCCGAGCCGTCGGCGAGGCTGAGGTTGTTCGTTCGCACCCCGGAGACGTAGATGTCTTCCTTTATAAACGCGGCTAGCGGCCCCGTCTGACCGGAGGGCTGGAGGTTGATGGTCGGGATTCGCTTGCGGGGGTAGACACCTGCCCGCGCCGTCCCGCCGCAGTCCACGACGACGGCGGCTATCTCATTCTCCGGCGGTGGGGTGCGGAAACCCTCCACAACCGTCGCGCCTGTCATCTCGGCCAGCCTCCTCGCGACCTCCGGAATCTCACCACCCGTGACCGCCACGATCTTGTCTTTTTCGGCTGTCGGCTCGATGATTAGCGGGCCACCCCATCCCTGAGAGCCCCTCTCCACCTTTACCGCCCTGAACTTCCTTTGTGGTTCCGACATCTCTGTATCCCCCTACAGTTCCACGTTCTGGCGCCGGGCGAGAAAGACTGTTATCTGCTGCGTCACTACGCCCCGGATAAAGATCACGATCAACCCCACTATGAAGTACCGGACGGCCAGCGGACCGAGCGGGAGGTTCTGATCCTGGATGCCTTTGGCAACTCCCAGATACACGAATAGCTCCGCCGGGTTGGCGTGAGGAAAGAGCCCCAATATAGGATGAACGAAGGATACGGCGGAATCGTAGAAAGCGGGTTTGTACCTCTCCTCCAAAAAGGTCCCGAAGGTGTAGCACATCGGGTTGGTCAGGAAGAAGACCGCGAGCAAGGGCAAGACAGTGTATCGGGTGAAGATGTTGCCGGCGGCGAAGCGTGCCGCCCTCTGTATCCGCTCTTCGCCGATCAGATTGATAACGGTGTACAGTGCGGTGAGCAGGACGATCAGGAGCGGCAGTATCCCCGTCACGTAGCCTACGAAAACCTCGCCACCTGCCTGAAAGAGCCCGATAAACCACTGTCCGGCGTCTCCCAAAGCGCCGAGCACCCCTCCGCCGCCACCCGGCTGCACCTGCTTCTGGGCCTGTGATGCGCTCTGGAGCAACGCGAGGAACGAGGCGCCCGCGTTCCCAAAAATGGTAACGACTTCTTGCATAATCCCTCCTATCTTTGTTGTTTATGTCCCGTCTTTTCCGGTACTAACCTACCTCTACCTCCTCTTCCTGGTTTTCTGTTATACGGTCGATCTGCTCCACGGCCCTGCGTGCCGCGAGCATGGTCGCTGCCTCGTAAGGACCCTCTCCTTCGGAGTCTCGCAAGTCGTCTATGTTCGCGCCCTCCAATCCCGGGGCTTCCTTGAACCTGGCGAATACGCTCATCCCGCGCATGCGCAGCGCCTTGTTGACTACTTTGTCTTCGCCGGATACCAGGATCAAGACTACTCCCTTCCCGAATCGAGCCTTCGCGTTCCCGACACCGACGTAACCTTGCCCTTCCTCGCGCGTGATGCGTCCCAGAACGCGCCGGTAATGACGCATCTGGTGATAGGTTCCCGCTATCTGCACCAGCCACAAAACAGCGAAGGTTAGAAGCAAGTACGATCCCACGCCCATTTGGCCCCTCTTTCCCTAGCCTGTACTTTCCCACGGACATGTTACATAATGGGTGTGACTTTTGTCTATAGCAAGAACAAAAGTCACGTAAAATAGATTGGAGCGGCTGGGATAGGGAAGGAGTGAGGTGTTCTCGGGAGAGGTAGCGTGGGTTACGGGCAGCAGTACGGGGATCGGGCGTGCTATCTGCCTCGCGTTTGCCGAGCGTGGCTGTGATGTGGTGGTTCATTACAGCAAGAGCAAGAATGAGGCAAGAGAGGTTGTTGAGCGGGTAGAAGCTTTGGGCAGAGACGCGCTGCTGGTACAGGGGAACGTCGCTGATGCCGATGACGTGGGACGGATGGCGCGGGAGATCGAGGAGCATTACGGTAGACTCGACATCCTGGTCAACAATGCGGGCTCGATGGTCGAGCGGGCGTCGCTGGAGGAGATGACGGAGAAGTTGTGGGATCGGGTGATGAGCGTGAACCTCAAGTCCGTCTACCTCTGTTCGCAGGCTGTGCTGCCGCTCATGAAACGGCAGGGGAGAGGCCGTATCGTCAATATCTCTTCCATCTCCGCCAGAGACGGCGGCAGCGCCAACTCCATAGCCTACGCCGCCGCCAAGGGTGGTGTCAGCACCATGACCCGGACCATGGCAAAAGAGTTGGGCCCGCAAGGCATCCTGGTAAACGCCGTGGCGCCGGGCCGTATAGACACGCCGTTCCACGACCAGTTCACCCCGCCGGAGAAACGGGTGGAGAAGGCGGGTTCTATACCACTAGGGCGGGAGGGGACCGCGGAAGAGGTGGCCGAGGCGGTGACGTTCCTGGCTTCATCGGGCGCGGGCTATATCCTTGGTGAGGTGTTGGAGATCAACGGCGGGCTCGTGATGAACTGATCGGGCCTGTTTCGGTGGAAGCTATAGTAGAGAGGATCATGCCCTCATGTTCCCGCGTGAGGAGCGGACGAACCTATCAGCGAGATCTATGACTATGAAAAACACAGGAGGTAGAGGTCTTTGAGAGCGGCGATGTTTTATAGTCCCGGCGACGTGCGTATGGAAGACGTTCCGGCTCCGGAGCCGGGTGCGGGTGAGGTGCTGGTCAAGATCGGCTCCGCGCTCACCTGCGGCACCGATGTCAAGACCTACCGGCGGGGTCACCCCACCCTCATGAAAGAGCTGCCTTCGCCCTTCGGGCACGAGTTCGGCGGCACGATCGAAAAGATCGGCGAGGGCGTCGATGCCCGCTGGAAGACGGGGATGCGAGTCGTTGCGGCAAACTCCGCGCCGTGCAACCGCTGCTACTACTGTCTTGCTGGTGACCAGTCCATGTGCGAGAAGTTGGAGTTCCTGAACGGGGCGTTCGCGGAGTACATCGTGGTGCCCTCTCGGATAGTCGTACAGAACATGTACGAGGTGCCTGAGGGGACGGAGTACCGTCGGGCGGCTTTGTTGGAGCCGCTGGCATGCGCGGTGCACGGCGTCGTAAGGACGCCCATCGCGATGGGAGACCGGGTGGCGGTCGTCGGGGCCGGACAGATCGGGCTGATGTTCGTGCATCTGGCGGCGATGCGAGGAGCGCGCGTCGTGTGCGTGGACCGGAGCGCCGAAAGACTAGAGGTCGCCAGACGGCTCGGGGCCGAGGAGACCGTCGAGGTTTCAGAAAACGTAAACGGCGCGGAGATGGTGCGGGAATGGACACCACAGGGGCGCGGGGCGGACGTTGTCATCGAGGCAGTCGGTCTGCCGGAAGTGTGGGAAGAGGCTCTCCGGATGGTGCGCAAGGGGGGAGAGGTGACGCTCTTCGGCGGGGCGCCGTCGGGCACTTCGATCTCCGTTGACACTCTGCTCCTTCACTACTCGCAACTGACCATCCGGGGTATCTTCCACCACACTCCCTACACCGTCCGGCTGGCGCACGACTTGCTGGCCGGCCCCCGGTTCGATGCTGACGCGTTCGTCTCAGGGGTGGAGTCACTCGAAAACGTGCTCGATGCCTTGGAGCGGCACGGACGGCAGGAAGGCATCAAGTACGAGATAAAACCCCAGGGGGCGTAGATGAAGCATCAGGAGTTGCGCGAAGAAGTGGCGAAGGTCGCGCGGGATATGATCTCCTCCGGTCTCGTCACCGGGACCTCGGGGAACGTGAGCGCCCGCACCGGCGATGGAAACTTCCTCATAACCCCGAGCGGACTTGACTACCCGGTCCTGGAGCCGGAAGACGTAGTCCTCGTGGACCCGGATGGAGAGCTGTTGGAAGGAGACCTCGCGCCATCCACCGAAACTCCGATGCACACCGGGATCTACCGCTCGCGCCCGGAGGTCGGCGGCATCGTACACACCCACTCGAAGTTTTCGACCACCCTGGCGTGTCTTGGATGGGAGATACCGACGGTCCACTACATGCTCGCTGTCCTCTCGGATGAGAATAGAGTCCCCATCGCACCGTACGCCACCTATGGGACGGAGGAGTTGGCCCGGCGTGCGAGCGAAGCGCTCGGGGAGTCGCATCGGGTGTGCCTGCTCCGGAACCACGGAACCATAGCGGTAGGGGAGGGACCGGAAAAAGCATTCTCCCTGACGGTGACCCTGGAGGACATGGCGGAGATCTACTACCGTGCCCGTCTCGTCGGAGAGCCCATCTTGCTAGACGAGGAGCAGATGGCGCAAGTCTCGGCCAAGATACACGACTACGGTCAATCTAAGCCCGCGCCGTCAAGCGCCGGCCGCGACGACACCTAGGACAGAGGCTGGGCCGGTGTTTTTAGAGTGGGGCTATCTCGACGGGGACGTCGCATTCCCGGAGTTCGGCGAGTCGTTCCTTGTCTACACCCGAGTCGACCACGATCAGGTCGAACTCTTCCAGGCGCGCGAGCCGGTGTAGGGCGACCTTGCCGAGCTTGTGATGGTCGAGCAAGAGGACCTTGTATTCGGCGGAGCCGAGCATCGCCCGCTTGGTACGGATTATCTCCTGCTCCTGATGCATCGCGACGCAACCCGAAATGGCCGAGGTGGACATAAAGAGGATGTCCGCCCGCAGGGAAGCAACGGCAGTTTCGCAGACCACGCCGGTGAAGGCGTCGTGGCCGGAGAGGTATTCGCCGCCGAGGGAGATCAGCTTGATTCCCTTGACCATGCTCAACTCCCTGAGACCCATCGCGAAGTTCGTGATGACCGTCAGGGGGGTGACGTTGTGTAGCAGTCCCACCAGCGGCAGCGCTGTGGTCGAGTCGTCGAGCATAACCGCCTGCCCGGGTTCTATCTTCTTGATGGCGTGCCGGGCGAGCGCCTCTTTCTCCGCCTTTGCCGCCCGGAGCCGGTAGCGGACGTTGCTCTCGAAGAGACTCGAAGGTTGGGGCTCCGCTGCACCCCGCAGCTTTCGCAAGACCCCCTGACGCTCCAACTCGTCCAGGTCCCTGTGAACCGTCATCACGCTTACATTGAAGATAGAAGCAAGCTTTTTTGCCGAGATGGAACCGTGGTTGAGTACGTGCTCGGCTATCTGCTCCTGGCGTTGGATCGGACCCATCCCACCGCCTGTCAAATCTTTTTCGGAAGGCACGGGCTAAACCCGATGAGTTTTCGTAGTCACCAACACATTCTACACTTCTTACTCCTCGGCCAGATAAGATACATTTGCAACGCTTGTTTTACCATGCTAGAGTGCGAAAAGTGCAGTAGTAGTGTGATTTAGAGAAAGGCTTGGCGGGCGTTGGATAGCAATGTTTAGGGTAAGCGATACAGAGTTTCACTCTACACGAACGTCTGTTTGACCTTCGTTAGAGAGATGACGAGGCCGTGGTTTGTAGTTTCTTCCTGGTAAATCCTGTAGACAAAGAAACGAGTGGGGTTGTGTAGTGAGTAGAAGCGTGAATAGGTAGGGCTTCGGGATGCGGGTGACGATTCTCGGGGCTGGTCAGATGGGTACCGCGTTCGGCGCCCCATTATTGGAACGTGGGCATGAGGTATGTTTCTGGGGGCCCGAGTGGCTCGACGGAGCGCGCCTTGATGCACTGGCGGCCGGGAAACCACACCCGGAACTGGGAGCCCGGTTGTCGGCATCGCCGGTCGAGACCAGCACTGAGTTAGATGAGGCTGTGGAGAGGGCGGATGTTTGCGCCCTGGCCGTCTCTTCCGAGGGGATCGGCTGGGTTGCGGAGAAAGTGGCTGTGAGTGTTTCGGAGGATATCCCGGTTCTGGTTCTGACAAAGGGTTTTGCGGAGCGTGGAGGCGAGGTCTTGCCGGTGGCCGCGAGGGTGCGGGAAATTCTCGGAGGGGAGCGGCCGGTGATCGGAGTAGGGGGACCGGTCAAGGCGTCGGAGTTGATCCGGAAGCTGCCGACCCAGACCGTATTCGCGTCGGAAGATACCGAGTGTGGCGAGAAACTGGCGTCCGCCTTCGGGACGTCTTACTACCTGCCGGAGATCACGGGCGATCTGGTCGGGACCAGCCTCTGCGCCGCCCTCAAGAACTGCTACGCGATAGCGGTCAACCTGCTGGCTGGCGAAGTCGAGAGCGCGAACCTCAGATCTCTCGCTTTCAGCGCCGCGTTGCGGGAGATATTTCTGTTCGTCGCGGCGGCTGGAGGACTGCCCGAGACGGTCGCCGGGGCGGCCGGGTCTGGTGACCTCTACGTTACCTGTCTCACCGGGCGCAACGGTGACTTCGGGCGTTTGCTCGGCGAGGGGAACTCGCCGGAGGAAGCACGAGGGATCATGGAAGGCGCGACCGTAGAGGGGCTCGGGACGTTGCCGCTGGCGCTCGGCCTGGCCCGATCACTCGGGCTCGGGGAGAAGCTCCCGCTGCTCTCCTATCTTGATGAGGTGTTGCGCGTCGGCGGGACGGAGAAAGTACGCTTGCCACTGGAGCGCATAGTATCCGGATAGCAAGGGTATTCTGGTAGACTGAAAACAGACGCGGACAAGGTGAGAAACGGACTTCGGAGAGGAGCTTTCGTGGCAGAGAGGGAGACTGTGGTAGGCCGTGAGGAAGGTTTGCACGCCCGGCCGGCGGCGGAGTTCGTCAAGAAGGCGAAGCAGTTTACCTCGGACATTCGGGTGATCAAAGGTGAGCGCGAGGCGAACGCCAAGAGCACCTTGAACATTATGTCGCTCGGGGCGAAGAAGGGCGAGCGGATAAAACTCCAGGCTAACGGCGAGGACGCCGAAGAGGCCGTGGAAGCCTTGACGCAGCTAATCTCCGGCGTCGATCATCAATCGGCTTAGAAACATAGCCGTAAAGAAGGACGGTTCAAAGCCCGGAGGCCGGTGAGGGGTATGCTTGGATGTTCGCAATCGTGTACTCATCTTCTATGGTGGGCCACGCCAACGACGTGCTGGACGTAACCAACTAGAACCCCGGTCGTGGAGCGCTGCTTCGGAATACCGGCCGCCGACGAAGGTAACGAGCGGTCGCACCGCCCCTAGAGCGCGGATCATCCAGCCGTGTCGATGCCGTTAGAAATAGCCTGTAAGTAAGCGTGGAAGAACGGAAGCCCTGTGGTAGCGTGTGGCGAGGCGGCGGGAACACCGAAACTCGTGTAGTCAAGCGCCACCGGGTTGAGTATGGGCTCACCAGCCATTCTGTGGGCCGGGAAAACCGCCTCTGAGGTCTAGCTACAGACCGCAATTCTCCTCGCTTGATCTGAAAGCCGCAAGATAGTAGAGTCGGCGGCTAACAACACGTAGAGGGACGGGGATAGGAGGGCATCATGGCTGGTAATATCGCGACCGGCGGTGTCGGCGGGTGGGACCGGATGCTCGGGGCTCTGCAAAGCATCGGGCGTTCGTTGATGCTGCCGATAGCAGTCTTGCCGGCTGCCGGTTTGATCTTACGGCTCGGACAGGATGACTTGCTGGGATTACCCTGGATGGCGGCGGCCGGTCAGGCGGTTTTCGGTAACCTGCCGGCTATCTTCGCCATCGGGATTTCCATAGGGCTGGCCGAGGGAGCCGGGGCGGCTGGGCTTGCGGGGATCGTGGGTTACTTCGTCTTCGCGGGGGTCTTCAACGCCGTCGCCCCACAGTTAGGCAGCAAGACCTCGGACCCTATCGCCAGCATGGGGGTGCTTTCGGGGATCATCGTCGGACTCACCGCGGCTGGTCTCTACCGGCGGTTCAGTGACATCCGTCTGCCGGATTACCTGGCGTTCTTCGGTGGAAAGAGGTTCGTGCCCATCGTCACGGCGCTCGCCGCGCTCGTTCTCGGCGCCGTTTTCGGCCTAATCTGGCCTCCGGTGCAAAGCGTAGTCGATGCGGCCGGAGCCGCCATCGTTGGCCTCGGCGCCCTGGGTACCGGACTCTACGGATTCGTCAACAGGTTGCTGATACCTGTAGGGCTCCACAACGTGCTCAATACTTACATCTGGTTCCAACTTGGAAGTTTCAAGGGACCCGACGGCGTGGTGCATGGGGAGATCAGCCGTTACTTCGCGGGCGACCCGAAAGCAGGGAGCTTCCTCGCCGGGTTCTTCCCGATCATGATGTTCGGGCTTCCAGCGGCGTGTCTGGCAATGATCCGGCACGCCCGGTTCTCGAAGGTCGCCGCCGGTATCCTACTCTCCGCAGCCTTCACCTCTTTCCTAACCGGGATCACCGAACCCATAGAGTTCTCCTTCCTGTTCGTGGCGCCGCTGTTGTATCTGGTACACGCGATCCTTACCGGCACGGCGCTGGCAGTCTGCACTCTGCTCAACATCAAGATAGGCTTTAGCTTCTCGGCCGGGCTCATCGACTACGTGCTCAACTTCAGCAAGTCGAACACGAGCCACCCGGTATTGCTTCTGGGTGTGGGGCTCGTATACGGTGCGATCTACTACTTCGTCTTTAGCTTCTTTATACAGAGGTTTGATCTCGCAACCCCAGGGCGTGGCGAAGCCTCGACCGGTCTCTCTTCTGATTGGATCATCCCCGAAAGCCAACGCGGACCGGCACCGGTACAGGAGGAGCAAGCAGCCCATGAACAAGATGGCGAACGTGAGCGCGACCGGGACGATATCCTGGCTGAGCGGGTGCTCGAAGCCCTCGGTGGTAAGGGGAACGTCGAGAGTGTGGAGGGTTGCATAACGCGACTCCGGCTCTTTGTAGGCGAGCCGGAAGGTATAGACGAGGCTCGTCTCAAGGAACTGGGAGCCTCGGGTGTCGTAAAGCGGGGCAGGGTGGCTCAGGTGGTAATGGGCACCCAGTCTGACCGCATCGCCGAGCGCATGAACCGCCTGATCAAGGACGGTAAATAGTGAAGGTCTTAGCGCCCGTTACCGGAAAGATCGTGGCGCTTTCGGAGGTCCCGGACGAAGTCTTCGCCGAGGGTATGGCTGGAGAGGGTCTCGCCATCATCCCGGAGTCCAGCGGAGACGCCGTGGCTCCCGTTTCGGGTGAGTTGGTCAAGCTCTTCGAGGGCGGACATGCTTTCGGGATAGCGGCCGATAACGGGTTGGAGTTGATCGTCCACGTTGGCCTCGACACCATCGAGATGCGTGGGGAAGGCTTCGAAAAGCTCGCGACCGAAGGAGACAGGGTAGAAGCGGGCCAACCCATCGTCCGCTACGAGCTAGAGGAGATCCAGGCTGCGGGGTACGATCCTATAACCCCAGTAGTCGTGACCAATCCCGAGGACCATCCGGTAGATGACCCGGCTAACGGAGATATACGCGTCGGGGACATCCTCTTCGAGGCCGGAGACTAAAGCGGACTTTCCAGACGCCCTTGCGCTGTTGGGCGAGTAGGTCCGTCATCCGATACTCCATCTGCCTGATGAGTTTGCCGGGCTCTGACGGATCAGGCCCTCGCTTTCAGGACGTGGGCGCGTATGGGCTGTTCCAGGATTGTTGAGTTGTCGGTGGAGACTTTCGCGTAACGAAGGAAGGCGGCCTCGAGTCGAGGCCGGCGTTCCTCGATAACTGTGGCGCGTGCTGGGTCCACCGCGACAACGCGGACCAGGAACTGGTCCAGGTCCGTGAAACGTTCTCGCCTTGTATAATCGATGCTCTTGATCTGCTCGAATATTCCTTTCTCAAGGACCTCGTCGATCACTCTTTGCGCAGCGGTACGAACACTCGTCTCATCTTCTACCGTCCGCAGTACAGAGAAGAATGATCCTTCTGCTAGGGGCTCGATGATAAAGATGGGCTGCGAGGGTTTCACGACGCGAGCCGCTTCTTGCAGGGCTTCACGCATGGCGAGCTCCGGGACGTGATGAAGAGAGTTCGAGAAGATCGCGCCGTCGAAGCAATGGGCCGCGAACGGCAGCGCTTCCGCGCCGGCTTGATGAAACATTCCCGCGGGAACGGCTCGCCGGGCGTCCGCAACCGCTTCTCCGTTTGGGTCGACCCCGGTAACGTTCGCTCTCAGGTCCGACAACGAACGCGCGAGGGCGCCTTCGCCACAGCCGATGTCGAGTATTAGCTTTCCCTCAAGCGGCTCGAAAGCCGCCGTGATGACGGACATGTCCTCGTTCTTTGACGGCAAATCGACCTTCCTAACGGGTTACTTCAAAAAGAACCTGTAGCATGACATTGCGACGAATTACGAGCCTCACGCCTGCGTGACCGTGCTCAGAGGTGAAGGTACGGAACGAATAAGCTTATTCACCTATGGGTTGGGCAGGCTCCACGAACTTTACCATCGGCCCCGGACACGGCGTCGTTTGGCAATGAGTATGAGGCGCGTTCTAAACCAAAGCTGAATACGAAACTGCTTCTCGTCAAATCTCGACATCCCAAGGCCCCTGTTCCTACCATGCTATTGCCAAAAATAGCCGAAGACACTCCTGGTCGCTCTTGAATCAGAAGGGCGCCTGCAGCCCCGACCGATATTATCGCAACGACCGAGATGGCGGCGGCCATGGACACTAGTTGCATTTTGGGGAAAAGGTTGCCGTAGGCCCGGCTAGAGATATTCGATATAGCAAAGAACCAGAGCGCGGATACCGCGAAGACGACCAGCAACCACGCAACAGCTACGAAGATAGGGCCTACTGCTGTTGGCACGGCCGGATCCCACCCATCGTCCCAGGCGCCGTGCGCTTCTTGCTTGCCCCGGTGGAAGCCACATCTGGCCTCACTCCGCCTCCAGTGGAAGTCGCCGCCAGGGTCCGCGCAAATATTGGTTTTCCCTCAAGAAAGACCATTCGTGGAGGTGTCTTCCGATTCTGTTCTTGGAATGGCGTCCCGGTAGACTTTGTAAGCCATCTGCAAATGTTCTTTCATGCGAGATCTGACCAGCGTCTCGTCCTGATTGAGGATGGCTTCGTAGATCAGCCGATGTTGACTTTGGGAAACTTCCTTCCCCCCGGGCAGGATGTATCGTTCGGCCCACGTTTTGGTCGTCATGTGTATAGATAGCATGAACAGGCTCAGCAGCCGGTTTTTGGAAGCCTTCGCGATAGTCGTGTGGAATGTTATGTCCGGAAAGTAAGCGTCATAATCCTTGTACTCATCACTCTCGATGATATTTTGCATCTTCACGAGATCCTGATCCGTACGTTTGACTGCGGCCATTCCAGCTACCGGCACCTCTATAGTCTCACGCGCCACCCACAACTCCTCAAGCGTAAGCTCGTGTACGTCGAGGAGCAAGGATATGGAATCTATCAGATACTCCGCCACACCCGTGCCGTCCAGGGATTTGATGAAGGTTCCACCCGTAGGCCCGGTAGAACTCTCCAACACGTTCAGCGCTTCCAGCACCTTGAGCGCCTCCCGAACCGTCGGCCGGCTGACACCAAGTTGCCTGGCCAGGTCTGTTTCCGGAGGCAACCTGTCGCCGGGACGCAACTCCCCGGAAGAGATAGCCGCACGAATGCTCGCAACTATCTGCTGATAAGTTTTCCTCTTCCCAGTCCCGACCGTGACTATACTTTGAGGTATCCGCATAACCCCTTCCCAGAAAGTTAGTTACATCCCTAATTATGTACCTAACCAGAGCAAAATGCACCCGGCCAAATCAGAAAAGTCTGGTATGCACCAATTTGTTTGACAAATAGACGAGCGTTGGCTATCTTGCTCATGTGGGTGAACATGCGGGTGCGCAGCCGTTGCTGGCGCAGCCACTGCAGGTGGAATGTTCGGCAGGGCGATGGAAAGGGGAACGCGACGTGGATACACCGAGCAATCGAGGAGCCGGGGGATCCGGCGGGGGGAGTCGAAATTCCGGGCGGGTTAACGACGGCGCTCCGAGGATCAACACCACTATTACCACCAGGACGCTGGTCTACTCTTCGATCGTCTGCTTTCTGGCCTGGGTCTTCTCCGTTTACGATTACACGTTGTTCGGGGCTCTACTTCCGGTTATCAGCAAGGAATTCGGCTGGTCGACTTCCTTTGGCACTTTTATAGTTACAATCGTAGCTATAGGTACTTTCTTCGTCGCCCTTGCCGTCGGGCCGATGCTCGACTATCTGGGACGGAAACCGGCGTTGGTTATAGCCACTATCGGCGCGGCCTTGAGCTCCGGCCTCACGGCGTTGTCCCCGGCGGCGTTCGCAGGGCTTTATCTGTCGGTCGTAAGGACTTTCTCCGGCCTCGGGTACTCCGAACAGGCGGTTAACGCTACTTACCTGAACGAAATGTATGGCAACAACCCACGCCGAGGCTTTATCTACAGCCTCGTGCAGGGTGGTTGGCCGATCGGGGTGTTGCTCGGGGCGGCGTTGTCGGCGGTACTGCTGCCGGCCATCGGGTGGCGGAGCACTTTCCTGGTTGCTACGTTCCCGGCGATCGTCATCGCCATCCTCGCCGTAAAGCTGAGGGAATCACCGAAGTTCCAGGCCATGAAGCGGGTCCGGACTCTCGAAAAAGAAGGCCGGCACGAAGAGGCTGTCGAGTTCGGCCGGGATTTCGACATAGATGTCCACCATACGGAAGAGTCGACTTTCAAACAGCTTTTCGAGCCGGACATCAGGAAGCACACGATTTTTATCAGCCTGGCGATGCTCTGCAACTGGATCGGCATTCAGGTATTCGCTGTTTTGGGTACCACGGTGCTCACGGAAGGCAAGGGAGTTCAGTTCTCGAGCGCGCTGATCGTGCTCGTCATCTCCAACGCGGCCGCCTATATCGGCTACCTGACCCACGGGTTCGTGGGAGACCGCATCGGGCGGCGCCTGACCATCGCGGGTGGCTGGATCATCTCCGGTCTCGCTTACACTCTGATGTTGTTCGGGCCGAACTCATCCGGCTTCGTGCTGACGATGTACACGATCGGCCTCTTCTTCATAATCGGACCCTACGCGGCGCTGCTGTTCTTCATGGCTGAGTCGTTCCCGACCAGAGTGCGCGGCACGGGCTCTTCTTTCGTAAACGCCATGGGACCGCTCGGGGCGATCGCCGGGTCCGGCCTGTTCGCCTTGTTGACCGGCCTTGGGGTGGGCGTGGCGACCACCGCCTTTATTGCCGGCGCCATCGCGACGTTCGTGTCGGGTTTCCTCATGCTGGGCACCCGTGACGTGAAAGACCCTCGTCAGGCCGAGGCAACCGGCTCGGGTTCCACGACCGCCCGCGTGCGGTGATCTCTAGCAGAAACCACCCTGTATAAGAATGGCGAAGAGGGCGGACCTCATCCGAGCCGCCCTCTTCGATCCAAGCAGAAGGGAGGACTTTAATGGCCGCTGAACGCTCCCGGGTCGCCTTAGTTACCGGAGCTGGAAATGGGATTGGCCGGGCCGTGGCCGAGAAACTGGCGAAGGACGGAGAGCGTGTCGTCGTCAACGATCTGCATGGTGAGGCAGCCAAAGCAGTAGTCGCCCGGATAAACGACTCGGGTGGAAGCGCGGCCGCCGCTCCCGGCGACGTCTCCGACCCGGAATCCGTAGAGCGGATCCTGGAGGTGGCGCAAGAAGCTTACGGCCCCCCGGAGATCCTGGTCAACAATGCCGGGTTTTTGCAGCAGAAGCGGTTCACGGACCTCACCGTCCGGGACTTTGACAGGATGATCGCCGTCCACCTGCGTGGAACGTTTCTGTGTACGCACGCCGTGCTGCCGAACATGATCTCACAAGGCAATGGCATCATCGTCAACGTCGCTTCTCAACTCGGTCAGATCGGCGGCGTGGAGTTGTGCCACTACAGTGCGGCGAAGGCCGGGATCATCGGCCTGACGAAGTCGCTGGCCCGCGAGGTCTCGTCTCAGGGCGTCCGGGTCAACGCGGTCGCGCCCGGCCCCATAAACACCGAACTCATCCTAGGCCTCTCCGAGGAGTGGCAACAGGCAAAGGCCGCGGAGCTACCACTTGGACGGTTTGGAGAGCCGTGGGAGGTGGCCGAGACGGTTGCTTTCCTTGCCTCGGATGGCGCCACTCTGTACGTCGGCCAGACGCTCGGTCCCAACTCTGGAGATGTGATGCTATGAGCGCGAATAACGAGGAAAAGCCTGTAGTCCTGGTGACCGGGGCCGGCATAGGGATCGGCGCGGCTACCTCTCACGCGTTCGCGATGGCAGGACACCGGGTCATAGTGACGGATATTCTCGAAGAAGAAGGGCGATCGGTCGTCAGCGGCATCGAATCTGAGGGCGGCGAGGCCGAGTACCATCACCTTGACGTTACGGACTCCGGTGGAGTCGACTCTCTGGTATCGACCGTCCAGGAACGGTACGGTCCGCTGTACTCGGTAGTTGCCAATGCAGGGATCGCCCACCGGGTACCCCTCGTCGAACTGACGGACGAGAAGTGGGACCACACTCACGAGGTAGACCTCAAGGGCGTGATGAGGGTTTGCCGGGCGGCCGCCCCGGCGATGCGAGAAGCAGGTAGGGGGAGCATGATCGCCCTCTCCTCGATCATGGGTGTCGCTTACGGGTGGGACGAGCACGTCCAATACTCGGCGGCTAAGGCTGGCGTGGTTGGCCTCGTGCGTGGCCTGGCGGTGGAGTTGGCCCGTGACGGAATTCGGGTCAACGGTATAGCACCGGGTTATATAAGGACGGCGCAAGCGCTCTCCGAGGAACACTCACTCGGCCCCGAGGGGTTGGAGAAGGCTGCGGAGTTCATCCCGATGGGCAGGGTCGGAGAGCCCGAGGATATAGCTGATGTGGCTGTGTTTCTGGTCTCGGAGGGCGCCCGCTACATCACCGGCCAGGTGCTCGTGGTGGATGGAGGTTTGTTACCAGGGCGCTACTAGACTTGATAGCGATCATCCTTTTCTACCCGGCTATCTGGTGAGGTTTCTTATGGCGTTGAGCATGACCTCGGCGCCCAGAGCCGCATCCGCCGGGTCTGCGTCCTCCTCCGGCGCGTGGCTGATGCCGTCCTTGCAGGGCACGAAGACCATCGCGCTCGGGACACGGTCGGCGATGCTCATGGTGTCGTGGGCCGCGCCGGAGTTCATCGACGCGTACGGTTCGCCGCTCGCCTCGGCCGCTGACTCCAGTGCGTTCACCACCCGCTGGTCCAGTGGCGTCACCGGT
>JBBPZT010000138.1:0-12784 GCA_038198625.1 Rubrobacterales bacterium | reverse complement strand
GGCGGCCGGACGAGCGCGTAAGCGTTCTCCACCCTCCCCTCGGTCACCGCGTCGACCGCCTCGATGCAACCCCCGGCGGCGAGCCGTGCTATGTCATAGTCACCCGGCCCGAGCGGCGTCTGTACCCCAGCCATCCCGCCTCCGGCACCGCTCAACGCTTCTATCTTCCGGACATACTCTTGGTCGTGGAAGCGGCAAAGCTCCTCGACCGTCGCGAGCCTCGGCCTTATCCCGACGAGATCGTCCATCAGGCCGCTCACTTCTAACAGGCCGCGGAAGCGACGTTTGCTCTCCGGGCTCTCTACATGCTCCTCCGGCTCGACGAACCTGCCGGAGGGCATGGAACCAGCCGCATGCCCGGTATCATGCCAGGCGTATCGCTCATCCCAGACAAAGCCAGTAGTCACCTCTCCCCCTTCCGTCTGCGGATATCACAAAGGCCAGTGTCGCTTATAGCTCTCCAGGGTTCTCCATCTTAGACTACACCTGATCTTGAGGTGCATACCGGTTCCGTGGCAACACGAGAGACTCCGAGCGGCGTCGCTATCACAGCGGGTGGTTCCCCAAGGTCATTTCACAGCTGGGCTCTGCTGGTTACCACCGTTCACCCCCGCCCACTGGCGGGCCGGGAGACCCCAAAGCGCGATGAACCCGGCAGCGGCCGACTCGTCGAAAGTGCTGTTCGGGTCGTAGGTGGCGAGATCCTTGCTATAGAGGGCTCTCGGGGCGGTCCTTCCGACTACGGTGCTGGAACCCTTGTACAGCTTGAGCCGGACGGTCCCGGTTACGGTCCTCTGGGTCTCCGCGACAAACGCGTCGAGAGCTGCTTTCAGGGGCGTGAACCAGAGGCCATCGTAGGTCAGTTCGGCGTAGCGCTGCTCCACCTGCGCCTTGAAGCGTAGCACGTCTTTGGTCAGGGTCAGGGTCTCAAGCTCTTTGTGGGCCTGGATGATGGTCACGGCAGCAGGCGCCTCGTAGATCTCCCGGCTCTTTATCCCAACCAGGCGGTCTTCGATCATGTCCAGCCGCCCAACCCCGTGCCGGCCCGCCACCTCGTTCAACGCCACCGCCAACTCTACGAGCGGCAACTCCTCGCCATCCAGGCTGATAGGAAGCCCTTCCTCGAACCCGATCTCCACATACCTCGCCTCATCCGGAGCATCCTCCGGCTCCTTGGTCAAAGCATAAACATCAGGTGTAGGTTCATGGTCCGGATCCTCCAGAGGGCCCGCTTCGATGGAGCGTCCCCAGAGGTTCGCGTCCACGCTGTAGGGGGACTTCTTTGATACCGGAACCGGGATGCCTCGGGCGGCCGCGTACTCCATCTCCTGCGGGCGGCTCATATCGAGGTCGCGTACCGGGGCCACCACGGTCAGGTCGGGGGCTATCGAGGCGGTCGTTACATCGAAGCGGACCTGATCATTGCCCTTCCCGGTAGACCCGTGCGCTATGTGAGAAGCCCCGACCCTGCGCGCCGCCTCTACCAACTTCTTCGCTATGAGCGGACGCCCGAGCGCCGTGAACAGCGGATACTTCCCACCGTACAAAGCGTTTGCCTTTATGGCCGAGGCCACGTACTCCTCCACGAACTCCGCCCTCGCGTCCTCCACGAAAGCATCCACCGCCCCTATCTTGAGCGCCTTTTCTTTAACGTCTACTTCAGGTTCACCTTGACCGAGGTCCAGGTAGAGTGCGTAAGGGAGCGCACCTTGTTCCTCGAACCACTTCAAGCACACCGAGGTGTCGAGCCCTCCCGAGTAGGCGAGCACAACTTTTTTTCCGTCCAGCAATTGTTCCTCCATATTCGCTACTTTCGGGTTTCTATTTCGACAGATTCGCCATCAGCGGGAATTTCCACCTGACCGGCTAAGCCTTCTTGTTCCAGCTCTTCGACCAATTCGTCTCTAGTGAGCAGGCAGTGGTTTATGGACTCCATGTGAACGGCAAGTATCCGCGCGTCGGGCACGGCGCGGCTGACCTGTGCCACGTCCTCGGCGGTCATCGTGATGGGGTCACCGGAGAGGAACCGCGCCGCTCCAGCGTTTAGGACTACTACGTCCGGAGTGTATGAACTCAAGGCTTCTTCTACTTCCGGGCACCAGACCGTGTCACCGGCGATGTAGAGGCTTGGGGCTTCCGCTGACCTCAACACGAAGCCGGAGACCGGGGCCATCTTCTCGCCGATCTCTCCTGTGCCGTGCTGCCCACCGGTGCGCGTAAAGATAGTGCCGCCCCATTCGACCTCTGTACGGACGGGCGTGACTTCGGAGAAGCCCGCAGACCGTATAAGCTCTTCGTCCTCCGGCTGGCACAGTACCTGGAGGTCCTTCGGCAGCAACTCCGTCGCCCGCTCATCCCAATGATCCTGGTGAGTGTGGGTTACGAGAACCGCGTCTATCTCTTCCAGGACGCGGGCAAGCTCATCCTCTCCAAACGGCAGATCCACCAGAGGATTCCGTCTTTGGTTGGGCGTATCGGGCACGGCCTCCACTGTGCCGGCGGGGTTGAGCATCGGGTCCACGAGTATCCGGGTGCCGTTCAGGTCCAGCACGAGCGTCGCGTGCCGTATGAGGCGTATATTCATGGAGTCGGTCTACTCTACGTTTCCTGCCGGGCGGGTCCTGGCGCGGCAGATGTCGGCGATCAGGGCCGAGACTTCTTCCGCCGCCGCCGCGTCCGGGGAGACGGCCATTACGGTGTCGAGCCCGGCTATGGTGCCGAGTATCTTGAGGCCCTTGACCCGATCCAACACGTTCGCTACCGCCCCAGCGGTCCCGTCGCGGGTGTCTATGACGATCATGTTCTGCGCTGGCGCGACCCCGAGGATGAAGCTCGGCAGCACCTCGATACCGGCGGCCCCCGGTGCGTGCGGCAAGGCCAGGTAGCGGCTACCGACCTTCAAGACCCCGAGTTCCGCGAGGTCCCGGCTGACCGTGGCCTGGGCGACCTCGACTCCTTCATCTGCGAGCGCCGCTACCACGTCCTGCTGCGTCCCGAGCTCTCGTTCGGAGATCAGCTTGAGGATCAAAGCCTGTCTCGTTTCCTTGTCCACGGATGACCTCGTAGCTTCCAAGATAACTCCTCTTCTACTTCAGGTATTCGAGCCCGAGGTCCTCCGGATACCCGAGCGCCAGGTTCATGTTCTGTACCGCCGCCCCGGACGCCCCCTTAAGCAGGTTGTCGAGCGCTGAGAACAACAGGAGCTTGCCGGCCCTACGGTCCACGGCGGCGGAGAGCCGGACCCGATTGGTGTTCGCGACGTGCGCGATGTGGGGTGGATCCCTCCTCACCCCGATGAACTTCCAGTCCGCGTAATCCTCCTCGAACCACCCGGAGATTTCCTCGGCTCCCGGCAAGGACGCCGCGTCCTCCACATCGACCACGATGGTCTCCAACTCACCGCGGCTCAACGGTATGAGGTGCGGGACGAAGGTCACGTCCGGAACGTCCCCGACCCGCCTGAGCATCATCTCTATCTCGGGTGTGTGGCGGTGTCCGGGAGCACCATAGGCGTTGGCGTTCTCGTTAGCGCTCACGAAGCTGGTCTTCGTCGAAGGCTTCGCCCCCGCCCCGCTCACCCCCGAAAGCGCGTTTACCGTTACGGAACGCACCGGCAGCCGCCGCACCACCGGTGCGAGCGCCAGGATAGCAGCCGTCGGGTAACACCCGGGGCTGGCAACGAGCCTTCCCTCTGTCGCCCCGAAGACCTCCGGCAACCCGTAATGAGCCTCCTCCAGAAGCTCCGGCGCGGGATGCTCCCCGTACCACTCACCGTACACGTCCGCGTCCGGCAAACGGAAGTCGGCCGACAGGTCCACGACCAGCCCTACCCCCGCGCCCAGCAGCTTCTTCACGGCCCCGGCACTCTCCATGTGCCCGTACGCTACGAACGCCACGTCGAGCCCCGAAGCGTCTATATCCTCCGGCCTGACGAACTTCCCTCCGAAAGCGAGATGCGGATATATTTCGCCCACAGTCCGCCCCGCGTAGCCGCGAGAAGAGACCTCCATCTTCCCGACCTCCGGGTGGCCGGCGAGTAGCCGCACCAACTCCGCGCCCGCGTATCCACTTCCGCCGTACACACCAACTTTGAGTCCCATGCAACGCATTGTAGGGTGTTCGGATAATTATTCAAGTTTTTGAATAAAACGGTTGACCGTCGCGGTTCTTGGTGCGAAAATAGCGCCCGATGTTGAATAAAGATACAGAAATCGGAATAAAAATCGTCTCCGGTGGGGCGACGGCTCCGGAAGGGTTCATTGCCGGCGGGGTGGCGTGCGGCATCCGGGACTCTGGCAGGCGGGATCTGGGCATCCTCTTCTCGGAGAAGGATTGTACAGCGGCGGCGGTTTTTACCCACAACGTGGTCAAGGGCGCCCCGCTGACCGTAACGCGGCGGACGGTTGAGAAAGAAAGTGTTCGGGCGGTCGTCGTCAACAGCGGCAACGCGAACGCTGCGACCGGAGAGCGGGGCATCAGGGACGCCTGTGCGACTCAAGAAGTGGCTGCGGAGGCACTAGGGCTGCCAGCTTCCGGGGTGACGGTAGCATCCACGGGCGTCGTCGGGGAACTGTTGCCGATGGACCGTATCTCCGAAGGCATCCGTCTGGCGGCCGAAAACCTGGACCGAGATGGGTCCGGCTTTGCCGAGGCCATCCTCACGACCGATACACGGATCAAAGAGAGAGCAATTCAAATTGAGGTAGAGGGTAAGACCGTTACCGTGGGCGGAACGGCGAAGGGTAGCGGTATGATCCACCCGAACATGGGTACCATGCTCGCCTTCCTGACGACCGACGCAGCCGTCGAGAAGGATTGTTTGCAAGAGACTCTGAACCGGGCCGCGGATCTGACCTTCAACCGCATCACCGTAGACGGCGACACTTCGCCTAGCGACATGGCCCTCCTGCTGGCGAACGGAGCGGCGGGCAACGAGCCGCTGAACAGTAGTTCGCCGGATTATCCGGTGTTCGCGAAAGCTGTCAAAGGAGTGGCTCTCGGGTTGGCAAAAGAGATAGCCCGTGACGGCGAAGGAGCTACGAAGCTGGTCGAGGCTGTCGTAGAGGGGGCGCGTGACGAGGAGTCGGCGGTCTTACTGGCGAAGTCCATAATCGGGAGCAACCTGGTAAAGACAGCCGTGTTCGGAGAGGATGCGAACTGGGGACGGGTACTCGTCGCGATGGGCTACTCCGGCGTGGACTTCGACCCCGCCGGCGTGGAACTCTACTTCGGGCCGGTGAAAGTCTTTGGCCGTGGAGAGCCTGAACCTTACTCTGAGGTAGAAGCAAGTGAGGCGCTAAGGGGTGATGAGGTCCGGATCATGGCCCGCATGCAGGAGGGTAGCGCTTCCGCCACCGCCTGGGGTTGCGACCTCACCTACAAGTACGTCGAGATCAACGGGAGCTACCGGACGTGAAGCCGGTGGTTATAAAAGTCGGGGGCGGGACTGTAAGCGGTGGGGCCCTGGAAGACCTGTTGGAGATCACCGGATCCGGGACGCCCGTGGCCCTGGTGCATGGTGGTGGGCCACAGCTCACCCGGATGCTCGACGCCCTGGAGATACCGACCCGCTTCCGCGAGGGGCTGCGAGTTACGGACGAGTGGACCCTGGAGGTCGCGGAGATGGTCTTTGCCGGGAGCGTCAACAAGGCGCTGGCCAGGGAACTCGGCGCCCTCGGGGTGCCGGCGTCCGGCATCTCGGGGACCGACGGCCAGACACTTCACGTCGAGCCGATACCTGGGCTCGGACGCGTCGGGAGCGTTAGTAAGGTGGAGCCCGGCCTCGTGCGGAGCCTGTGGGATGGTGGGTTCGTGCCGGTCGTGGCGCCTCTCGGGCTAGGGCCGGATGGAGCGTACAACGTGAACGCCGACGCGGCGGCCGCCGCTCTCGCGGTGGGACTGGAAGCGGAGCACCTCTTTCTTCTGACGGACGTGGACGGGTTGCTCAGGGACGGTGAGGCCGTCACGGCCCTGACTCCCGGAGAGTGTGAAGGATACGTAGAGGACGGGACCGCCGCCGGGGGCATGATCCCGAAGCTCCGGGCGGCGGCCGAAGCGGCGAGGGGTGGCGTCGAGGCCCGCATTATCAACGGGAACAAGAAGGGCATTATCAGAAAGGCCCTGGCTGGAGAGAAAGTTGGAACTGTGATCTCTGAAGGAGTAACCGCATGAAAGCAGTGATGGAGACGTACAAGAGGCTCGGGATAGCACCCACCGGAGGGCGGGGAAGCTGGCTCTTCGACGAGTCTGGCAACCGCTACCTGGACTTCATCGCCGGCATCGCCACCAACTCCCTGGGACACTGCTATCCGGCGCTTGTAAAAGCCATACAGGAGCAGGCCGAGACCCTCATCCACTGCTCCAACCTCTACGAGGTACCTCTCCAAGCCGAAGTGGCGGAGATGCTCACCGACGCCACCGACTTCGACCGGGTCTTTTTCTGCAACTCCGGCGCCGAGAGTGTAGAGGCGGCCATAAAGCTCGCCCGCAAGCACGCCTACGGAGAGTACGGACCCCACAAACACGAGGTCCTGACCTTCTCGAAGTCCTTCCACGGCCGGACCTACGGCGGCCTCACGGCGACCGCCCAGCCCGCGCTCCAGGAAGGCTTCGGCCCCATGCCGGGTGGGTTCGTCTACGCGCCGTTCGGCGACCTGGAAGCGGCGGGCGAGATGGTCGGCTCTCAAACAGCCGCCATTCTGGTCGAGCCCATACAGGGCGAGGGCGGCATTAACCCGGCGCCCGAGGGCTTCCTAGCGGGGCTCCGGGAACTCTGCGACGAGCACGGCGCGCTGCTCATCTTCGACGAGGTTCAGACTGGCGCGGGTCGCACCGGGCATCTTTATGCTTACCAGGGTATCGGCGTCGTGCCGGACGTACTGACCAGCGCCAAGGGGCTCGGCGGGGGTGTGCCGGTCGGGGCGGTGCTGGCGAAAGAAGAGTACGCGGCCCTCGGGCCCGGCAACCACGGCTCGACCTTCGGCGGTAACCCGCTCGCGATGGCCGCCGTAAAAGCCGTCCTCGGGGTGGTGGGCGCGCCAGGTTTCCTGGAGGAGCTCCGGTTCAAGGGAACTATCCTAAAGAACGCGCTGGAGGGGCTGGCGGATAGAATTCCCGGCGCCGAGGTGCGCGGGGAGGGACTCTTGCTCGGCCTGGATCTCGGCCCGGAGCTTGCGCCCAGAGTCTTTGAGCGCTGCCTGGAAGAGGGTGTGCTCGTCAACCTGGTCGGCGGGGGTACCACCATCAGGCTCGCCCCGCCTTTGACCGTGACCAGAACGGAGGTACGTTATGCTCTGGATACCTTTCGAGGCGTCGTTGATGGGCTGACGGCCGACCTGCCCGAGCCGGCAGCCGTGGCGTAGGGAACCGATGATCCCGCAACTCGGCGACACGCCCCCCTCCCCCTCCCCACTCTCCGGCCGGGACTGCCTCACCCTGGCGGAGTTCGAACCGTCGGAGGTACGGCTCATCCTGGACGAGGCGGCGAGGATAAAGACTTATCGTAAGGCCCGCGTCTCATTCCAGCCCCTGCGAGGACGAACGCTCGCGATGGTCTTCCAGAAACCATCCAACCGGACCCGCGTCTCGTTCGAGGTCGGGATGTACCAGCTCGGCGGCCACGCCCTATATTTGAACCCCGATGAGATACAGCTAGGAAAACGTGAAACTCCTTCGGATACCGGTCGCGTCCTCGCCCGCTACATAGACGCCATCATGGTCCGCACCTTCGACCACGAGGAGCTAGAAGAGCTCGCCGCAGCCGCCGACGTGCCTGTCGTAAACGGCCTCTCCGACAGCCACCACCCCTGCCAGGCGCTCGCCGACCTTCTCACCATCCGGGAAGAGTTCGGCTCCCTCGAAGGGATCAAGATCTCCTACATCGGCGACGGCAACAACGTCGCCCACTCCCTGGCGATCGCCTGCGCCCTGACCGGAGCACAGCTAACCATCGCCCATCCCGAAGGCCACGCCCCCGATAAAAAGGTACTGGAACTGGCGGAGAGCCTCGGGGCTGCTCCCACCCTGACCCAGGACCCGGAAAGAGCCGCCTCCGGCGCCCGGGTACTCTACACGGACGTGTGGGCGAGCATGGGACAGGAGTCTGAAGCCGGAGCGCGCAGGGAAAAGTTCGCGGCTTACCAGGTAGACGAAGACCTGATGAGCCTGGCCGACGAGAACGCCATCTTCCTCCACTGTCTACCGGCCCATCGGGGCGAGGAAGTGTCCGCGGGAGTTATAGACGGGCCGGCAAGCCGCGTCTTCGACCAGGCCGAGAACAGACTGCACGCGCAGGAAGCGCTACTCTACCTGCTACTGGGTTAGCCCTTGACCAGAGCTTAGATCCAACCCGCCAGAGCCTCGGAGACCTCTGGAGAGTCAATGGTGTGTCCCTTTTCGAAGCTCTTTAGCCGGGCCGTTCCTCTCCTGGTGTCCCAGGCGTCCACGAAGTAGGTCTCCGCATCTCCGCACTGCGGGCACCTTGCAGAGGTTATGAACGGGTAGATAGGAACCCGGGTGTCGCCGAGGTTCAAGAAGAGGTGGCCGCCGGCGCCATCCTTCTGGCGTATCGGGTGGTCTGCTAGGAAATCGAGCGCCTCCATACAACGCCGGAGCTTTTCCTGCGTCTCTTCGGAAGCTTTTGCCATCTCATCCGGCCCGTTTGGCCCACGGTCGTGCTTGAAGTCGTTTTTTGCCCGGATCAACCAGATAACGTCCCGGCCGAAGCCTCTCTGCTCGGCGCCGATCTTGAGCCGATGGATGGCCGTGGCGAGCGGGATGTCTTTGTAATTGGCGAAGACCTTGGAGCAGCGCTGGATTGTGTCTTTCCAATCGCCGGGAGATATGCCGCCGGACCACTTTTTCTTGAGGTCCAGGCCCGCCTCGTCCCGGTCTTCTTTCCTCAGCAACGCGAGGGAGACCGAGGCGAGGAACGCCAGCATGTTCTCGGCGAAGCGCAATTGCTCCCCGTAGAGGCCCCTGGGGTCCCCCGCGGCCACCAGCGTCCGGAAGCCGTGGGCCAGGGGACGCGGATAATGGAGGGAAACGCGACGCTCCAGCTCGTCTCTTGGAGCTAGCAGGAGGGGAATCCGGGTGTGCAGGTCGTCCTCGAAGAGGACATGCTTACGGGCGAAGTGGTCTCGCGTCCAGACTCCTCCCCACTTGTCGTTCAGCTCGCTGTAAGGCGTGGCGGAGATTATGTAGGAGTCCAGAAAGACCTCTCTTCCTTCTTCTCCGGCGAGGCGGTCGGAGAGGTCTTTTAGCGCCAGGTACAACTCCACCTTGTCGTTCTTGGGCGGCGGGTTGTCGTTGCGCATGCCGTGCGGCTCCACGAAGACGGCTTTCTGGGAGCCGTCCGCGTATTTGACCCAGAGTATGAAGTCCGGGTAGAAACCGGCGGTGTTGAAAAATCCTACGCCTTTGCCCCGGCTCAGGTTGCGCAGCAAGAAGACTTTGCCGCCGTCGTGGCCGTTCGATTCGTTTAGATGGCGCTCCAGGGCTTCGACGAATTTCTCCTCGCTCGGCTCCAGGCCGGGTGGCGACACTTTTATCTCGTCGCCGCGGTCTTTGAGGAGCGGCTGGTAGAGGTGGCGGTCGAAGAAGACGTGCGGGAGGTCTCCGGCGTCCCCGTCCACCCGGCCCGCCAGGTCCCGGACCTCCTCGATCAGGTCTTTCTCGGAACCTTTGACCTTGACGGCGTAGTCGGAGAAGTTGGGATGTTCGCCGGTCAGTTCGTCGAGGACCATGTTCTCTGTGTCCCAGCGCTTCTGGTGGGCGACGTAGAATCGGTCCACGTACTTCTGGAGGATAGACTGTACCGCGTCCCGAAGCCCTCCGGCTCGAAGAGCGCGTCGTCGGCGACGAGGCTATATACGGGTGCAGGGTCCTCCTTCTCCAGGATGCGCTTCGGGACGTCCGGCGGAATGAGGAGGTTGTCGTAGCTTTTGCTCTTCTTGTACTCAAGAAGGTCCTGGTGGATGGTAGTCCAGTCGAGCATCGAGAGGTAGCGAGGCTCGATCCGGCGCTCCTCTCCGGCCTTCGCGGTGGCGGTGGAGACGCCGCCGTTCCCCATCCGCGTGCTCTCCACCTTCGCCGAGAGGTCCAGGCTAACCTTTACGTCTTCCTTTTCGTGCAACACGAAGCGGACGTTTCCGGCGAACTCCCTGCCCTCCGGGACCCCAGGATACAGAAGGCCCTCGTCCAGAAAATCTTGTTCGCGGCGAATGGGGAACGGTATCTCCTCGTAGCCCTCCGGGTCCACGCCCTCGCGCTCCAGGTACTTCCTGAATTCGGCCATGTAGTTGGCCTGCACCGCGAAGATGTTGAGGGTTTCGAGCAGATCTATGTGTTCGGGGTGGTCCTCCGTGAGGACCGAAGCCGAGCTGCGTTTCAGGGAGAGATTCCGGCCTTTGAGGCGCACGCCGCGCCCGAAGAGCTGGATGATCTGGGACCCCTCGCTCTTGCCGATGTTCAAGAGTCCCATGTTGGAGACTCGCCAGCTTGACCAGCCCTCGATGAACTTCTTCGCCCCGATCAGGACGTTTACCTGCGAGTCTTCGTTCTCTATTTCCCCGAACAAACTCCCGGTGAAGGCGTCGTCCTCCACGACCACGCCGGGCACCTCGTCATCGAGCGACTTCTTGAACCTGCTCGTGTCCCCGATAAAGATGAGCCCGAAGTACTTCTCCGCGCCCGCGACCTTCAGGCCCAGTTCGCCTTCCGAACCCTTGATGTCCGCGACGTGCAACGCGCCGCCCGCCCCGGCGTGGAAGACCTCCCACAACACGCCCTCGAAGACTTCCCGCGCCTCCTCGCCCCTCCCTTCCAGGTACTCGAAGCGCCCGGTGAAGGCGTCCCGGCCGTCGCCGTCCTGGAGGCCGGTCCCGCCTCGCAGGAGCCTCTCGATGGTGTCTACCGACCAGCCGTACTCGTTCTTGAGGAAGCGCCCCAGAAAGCGGGTAACGGTGTACACGTCGCCGCGCTCTTTGGTTACGCTGGAACCGACGAAGACCCAGAGCGGCGGCTCCAGGTTGTAGGGTTCGAGCTCGTCGTGGTGCTCGTTGTAGTAGCGGCACTGCTGGTAGAAGGAGAGCAGGTTCCCCAGGAGCAGGAGGTCCGTGTACTCGTCCGTCTGCTGTTTGAGGTTGAGGACGCGGAAGTCCTTGCCGTAGTCGTCTTCGTAGAAGTGGCGGTAGGAGTAGTCGAAGAGGATGGCCTTGCCGTACTCCGTAGCAAGCTCCTCGCTCTTCGACGCCTGGACGGCCTGCCCGAAGGTGGCGCTGTACTCGAAGGTGAAGCCTTCTTCGGCGAGCCGGTTGCGGAGTGGGCGCCAGGCTTTGGCGGCTTTGGCGTCGTCGCCGCCCGCCGCGCCCTTGTGGCCTTCGTCCACGAGGATCAGGTTCCGCCCCTCGAAGGAGCTTACGTCCACGGAGACGCCCCCGCCCTTCTTCTCTTCCTTGAGCTTGGTGATCTCCAATACCCGCACCACGTCGTCCGCCGCGAACCCGAGACCGCTCTCCCTGGCGGAGAAACGCCCGCACGGAATACCGGAACGCCGCATCTCCTCCAGGTGCTGCTCCGTGAGCCCCTCGTTGGGCGTGATGAGCAGCACGTTGTCCAGCGGGTCCCGGTTGTAATGGAGAAACTGGAGGTAGTTGAGGTGCATGAGGAGCGTCTTGCCGCTGCCGATCGCCATCCAGAACGCCAGCTTGTTGAGGTCGCCCTCCTCGAAGACTGTCGGCTCCTCCAGCCTCCCGGCAAAGCGGTTCAGGTCCGCCACCAGGGCCTCCGGATCGGAGAAGCGACGGTCCAGGAACAATTCGGTGTAGAGGGCGGCGAGTTGCTGGAAGTAGCGCAGGGTGATGGGCTCCGCGCGGTGATGGTTTATGGCATCCAGGTGCCCCCGCACGTTGGCGTCGTAGCGTTCCAGGTCTTCGAGCGGCAGCTTTAGCCGTCCGCTCCGCGAGCGCAGGCGATAGAGGACGCCGCTTCGCCCCTCGCCGTCGAAGCCCTCGTCGGCCCATTTGAGGTCGTCCAGCAGCTCGCGCGTGCTCCCGTAGCCGAAGAGGCCGTTCATCCAGGCGTGCAGGACGAGCCGCTGTTCCAGGTTCAGGTCTTTCTTCCTGGCCAAGTTGCTACGCCTTCGAGAGCGGCATTATCTCCCGCTCGATCTTCTCTCCGGCCCGATCCCTGGCTACCTCCAGGTCGTAGTGAGACTGAAGGTTGATCCAGAACTCCGGCCCGGTGCCGAAGTAGCGGCCCAAACGTAGCGCGGTATCGGCGCTCACGGACCTTTCACCGTGTACGATCTTGTAGACGCGCGGAGGCATCACGCCGATGGCTTTGGCGAGCTGGTAGGCGGTCATCTCCAGCGACTCCAGAAACTCCTGCTCCAGGACTCTTCCCGGATGCACCGGGGGGCGGACGCGCTCTTCCCCGAGCACCTCCTCCGATATTCTCTCGTTCACCCTCCTCACACCTCCTTAGTGGTAGTCCGTTATCTCGACCTCGTAGGCGTCGCCGCTCTCGAACGAGAAACAAACACGATACTGCTGGTTGATCCTGACCTACCACTACCCCTCACGGTCACCACGGAGCTTTTCCAGTCGGTTGCCCGGCGGCATCCTCAAGGTCTCGACTCGTTCAGCCGCGTCTATCATTACCAGCTTCGTCTCAGCCCTCTCGACGATCTCCTGCGGTAACTTCTTCGGCCTGCGTCCCGCAAAGACTCTCTCCGTGTCTTTGTCCGCAAAACTCTTTATCATGTTTCATGTTACCGCGTCGCGAT
>JBBPZT010000137.1:0-3505 GCA_038198625.1 Rubrobacterales bacterium | reverse complement strand
CTAAGTACGAAATAGTATCCGCAAAATATCAGTCTCAAACCAGAGAAAGCGCGAGGAATCTAGCTCTGATCCATATCCTTAGCGTGTACAGAACCCTCATCTCGGTATCATGCCCCCCCTTCCCATGCTGGATACGTCCGGGAGTCGTCGGCTTCTCGGCTCACGATATTATTCCCCCGATGTCCGTGCGACCTAGCCTTTCGAGGGCGAGCATGATGGCGGCGACGCCGCTGGAGCTTACTATCTCGCCGGCTAGGACCTTGCCAAGTAACTCTCCCACAGGGACCTTTACTACTTCCAGCCGCTCGTACTCGTCCGGGTCGAGGGGGGCGACGGGCACGGCCCCACGAACGAGGAAGAGGTGGGCGAAGTTGTCCTTGAGGCTCGGGGAGGAGGCAAGGGCTGCGAGAAACTCCCATTCGCCGCCACCGTAGCCAGTCTCTTCCGTAAGCTCTCGGCGGGCGGCCTTCTCCGGGTCTTCGCCCGATTCGACGAGTCCCGCCGGAAGGCCGAGCTCGAAGCTCTCCAGCGGCGGACGGTACTGGCGGACCATTATGACTTCGCCCGCTTCCGTCAGGGGGAAGACTATCGCCGCGTCCGGGCGCTCCAGCACGTAATACGGGTCTTTTACGGCTCCATCCGGTAGCTTTAGCCTGTCGGAGCGGAGCGTGAAGTATGGCGTCGCGAGGAGCTCCTCGGAGGAGAGGCGCTCCCAGGCTCCGTCGGCCCTTTCAGTCCCGTTAGCGGCCAAGGCCGTTCCCGTTTTTGGTGTCGTCAGAGAGTATTTTCGGGAGGTCTCTGGTGAAGGCGCTGCGGGCCATGATGCGCCGGCAACCGGCTTCACGGGCGGCGAGAGCGAGGTCTGCCTGGACGTGAGAGAGGAAGCCGACGGTCGGTATTCCTTTGAGGTGCGCGTCGGCGTTCATGGTCTTCCGGAGGTCCAGCGGGTCGAAGCGGCCGGAGTTGAGGTCGAGGACGAGCAGGTCCGGCGGGGAGTCTCGCAGGGCGTCCAGAAGTTTGGCGGGGCTTCGCGGGAACTTCGCCTCGACGCCTAGAGTGTCGGCGGTTTCGAGGATCTTGCTCTTGAACAACAGGTCTTCGACGGCCGCCACGATCCTTCTGTCCATGCTGGTACCTCCGGGATCTCTTAGTCTTTCCGGTATCGCGCACACATTCTAACCGTCAACGTCGCGGTATCCTATGCGAGTGAGAAAACGACTGGCTGAGTACGGTGCCGGGTTGCGGCGCACGAGGGATACGCTCTCCAACTTCGTGCCTTTCCTGAGGTCGCGGCGCAAGGGACTTCTGGTGGCGCTAATTTTGCTGATCCTGGAGACAGGGACCAGCCTGGCCCAGCCGTGGCCGCTGGCGCTGGCGCTCGACTACGTGCTGAAGGGCAAAAAGCAGCTACCGGACTTCTGGCCGGACTTTCTCTCCGACCCGGCGCTCTTGCTGGCCGGGATAGCTTTCTTGCTGGTCATCATCTCCACGGCGAGCCGGGTGTTCTCTTCTTACCGGCGCTACACGCTCAACAGGCTCGGCCAGGAGACCGTGTTCGACATGCGCGAGGCGCTCTACAAGAAGGTCCATGCCCTCGGGCTTGACTACCACGGCAAGCGACGGACCGGCGACACGATCACCCGTGTGGCGAGCGACGTGAAAGAGGTGCGGAGCCTGCTCGTCGATTCCATCGTGGAGATCGGCTCTTCTTTCGCCATCCTGATCGGGATGCTGGTCATCATGCTCTTGATGAGCTGGCAGCTTACGTTGCTCGCGCTGTTGGTCGTGCCTTTCTTGTTCCTGGCCGTCCGACGCTACCGGAGCGCCCTGATCGAACGAATGCGGACGGTGAGGACGAGGGAGGGGGCCATCGCCTCGGTGATACAGGAGTCCATAACCGGTATCCGGGCGGTCAAGCTCTTCGGGCGGGAGGAGTACGAGATGGAGCGCTTCCGCAACGAGAGCCGGGAGTCAATGCGGGCGAGCGTCGACTCAGCCAAGATCGAAGCGAAGTTCAGCGTAATGCTCGGGACCGTCGCGGGGCTCGGCGCGGCCCTAATACTTTACGTCGCCGCCCGTCAGGTGCTCGCGGGCACCCTCTCCGTAGGCCAGCTTACGGTCTTCGTCGCCTATCTGGGTCTTTTTCTCTCGCCGCTGTGGTCTCTCTCCCGGCAGGCCAACCAGATCGGCACCTCCCTGGTCTCTGGTGAGCGCATCGCCGAGCTCCTCTCGGCGGAGCCAACCGTCAAGGACGACCCGGATGCCCGCCCGGCGCCCCGGTTGAGTGGGAGGGTCACGTTCGAGGACGTCAGCTTCGCCTACGATGAGGAGTCGGGGGACGTTCTGCGTGAGATTGACTTTGACGTACCGGCTGGGAGCAGGGTGGCTCTGGTGGGCGTGAGCGGGGCCGGCAAGACGACTGTAACCGGCTTGATCGTTCGTCTTTATGACCCGAGAGCCGGAAGGGTCCTTATAGACGGGGAGGACGTAAAGGAGTTTACGCTCAAGTCCTTGCGGGACTCCGTGACCTTCGTTCCGCAGGAGCCGTTGTTGTTCCGGGCGACGGTCGCGGAGAACATAGCCTACGGCAAGCCGGAGGCGGAGATAGGGGAGATAGAACGGGCGGCGGAACTCGCCGGGGCGGACGGCTTCATCCGGGAGATGCCGGAAGGGTACGAGACGTTGCTTTCGGAAAGAGGAGACAGCCTCTCCGGCGGTCAGCGGCAGCGGATCTCCATAGCGCGGGCGATGCTCCGGGACACCCCGATCCTGATCCTGGACGAGCCCCAGGCCGGACTCGACGCCGAAGCGGCCGAAGCCGTCGAAGAGAGTTGGAGGGTGCTCACCGAAGGACGTACGACCTTCGTTATCGCCCACGAGTTGAGGCTGGTGCGGAACGTTGACCAGATCCTGGTCATAGAAGAAGGACGCGTGGCGGAGAATGGTACCCACGAAGAGTTGATGGCCTCCGGCGGTCTCTACGCCAGGCTCCACATGCTCCAGGAGCGGGATCCCGCCCTGGGACTGTAAAGAGAGGAGTTCTTATGAAAGAGTTGCTTATAATAGTCATAGTGCTGACCATAGTGGTAGTCGCTATCTACGTCTCTTTCGCGAATGTTCAGTAGAGTGAGAGGAAGCTGTAGTGTAGGTTCTCGTTCCGAACTGTAGTTTCTCAAGACAAGCTGAACTCATCCTGGAGTAGTTGCCAGGAGTTATCGTGGCAATGAGTTCCATGGCGCCGGTGTTGTACGTCCAACTCTCAAGAAACACTATCCAGTAACAATTCCGTAGTAAGGTGACAAAATCCGCTCCAAGGTAGGTGACGCTGAGCGCCGGGAATCCGCATTAAAGTGCTTGTGTTACTTCAGGCTACGATGAGACCCTATGGCAACGAACTGAAACGTCTGTCCTTCTGGGTCTCTACCTGGTTCGGATGCCGTTCGGGAACCTCGAATCAAGCCTTTTTTGCGCGCCGGGACCTTTCGCCTTCTCGCAATTCTCCAGG
>JBBPZT010000136.1:0-14285 GCA_038198625.1 Rubrobacterales bacterium | reverse complement strand
GTAACGAGTAGTTCGAGGCTAGTCAATAGCGGCGCGGATATTTTCTGGAATGGGGAGCGAGCACGGCACTATCTCGGCGTATCGGCGCAGTCTTTTCCCCGGCCCTCTCGTTTGACCGGGGCTTGCGATGCGTGGAGGATTGAACCTGGAAGAATCCGAGAGCCTGGGAGGTCAGGATGAGAACGATACTGTGTTATGGGGACTCGAATACATGGGGTGCGGACCCTGAGACGGGCGAGCGGTTCGCGGAGGACGTGCGGTGGCCGGAGGTTCTGAGGCGTGAACTTGGGGAAGGGTCTTGGATCCTCGAAGAAGGGTTGAACGGGAGGACCACGATATGGGACGATCCCATCGAAGGTGTGTACAAGAACGGCAAGACGTACTTGATGCCCTGCCTGGAGTCTCACGCGCCCCTGGACCTGGTGGTGCTGATGCTCGGGACCAACGACCTGAAGAGGCGATTCTCCGTCTCTGCTTCCGACATAGCCCAGAGCGCGGCCTCCCTGGCGGATATCATCCAGAGGAGCGGATGTGGCCCGGACGGCGGCGCCCCGGAGGTCCTCCTCATCTCGCCGCCCCCGGTTGGAAAGCTTACAGATTACGCGGAGATGTTCGAAGGAGCCGGAGAGAAGTCCATGAGGTTCGCCGAACGCTACAAGCAATTCCCAGAGCAACAAGGCTGCCACTTCATGGATGCTTCAACGGCAATCGCTTCGAGCGATGTGGACGGCATCCACTTCGAAGCCGGAGAGCATCGGAAGCTCGGTGAAGCCGTCGCGAAGCGCGTCGGAGATGTATTCGCGTGACCCTTAACGGCGGCGCGGTGGTCAGGGTACTACAGCGCCCGGTGCTAGACACCTTCGGCTCCCCTCTGCTCCAGGCTTCGAGCGTCAGGTTTTTGCGGCGAGATCCGTCAGCCGACTCATGGCTTCTCTCGTTGCCGGATAGAGCGAGCGGTAGACTTCGTAGTGCTCCCCGTAGAGCCTGGCACTCTCCCGATCCGGCTCCGTAACCTCCTCACGCAGCTTCACCAGGGAGGATGCATCTTTCACGCTCCCGTACACTCCGGACGAGATGCCTCCCAGAAGCGCCGCCCCGTAGGCGGGACCTTCTTCGGAGGCTGTACGATAGATCGGCCGGCCGTAGATATCCGCCTGGAGCTGTCGCCACAGAGGACTCTTCGCCCCCCCGCCCGTGGCCCTTATCTCCCTGGCCTCCACGCCAAGCTCGCCCATGATCTCCAGAGAGTCTCTGAGGGAGAAGATCACGCCTTCCATCAGAGCCCGCGTCATGTGCGCCGTCGTGTGTCGGGTCGTGAGCCCGAAGAAGGCGCCCCTGGCCCCCGGATCGAGGTGAGGCGTCCTCTCCCCACTTAGGTAGGGCAGGAACAGAAGCCCCTCGGAGCCGGGCGGAACTTTTCCCGCCGCCTCCACCAACTCATCGTAGCCCTTGCCCAAGGTCTCCCGCCACCACGAGAGAGAACCACCGGCGGAGAGGGTTACCCCCATCAGGTGGTACGCATCGGGCACGGCGTGACAGAAGGCGTGGAGCCTGCCCGAGGGTTCCGGGCTGAAAGTGTCCGTGTGGGCGAAGAGCACGCCACTAGTACCGACCGAGGAGCTCAAAAGTCCCTCGCTCACTATTCCGGTCCCTACCGCCGCGGCGGCGTTGTCCCCGCCCCCGGCGGCCACCGGCAAACCCGCGGGCAGTCCCAACTCTTCGGCGACTTCTTTTCTCAGTTCTCCGGTCTTCTCGGGTCCCTCATAGACCTTGGGCATCCACTCTTCGGGAATCTCAAGGGCTTCCAGTATCTCCGCCGACCAATCTCTACTGCGCATGTCCAGGAGCAAGGTACCGGCGGCATCCGAAGCGTCGGTTGCGTACTCTCCGGTGAGTTTTAGGCGGATATAGTCCTTCGGCAAGAGGATGCGCGAAGTCTTCTCGTAGAGATCCGGCTCATTATCCCTCAGCCACAGTACCTTCGGAGCCTGAAAACCGGTGAGAGCGGGGTTGCCGCTTATCTGAACCAGGCGCTCTTTCCCGACCGCAGCCGTGATCCGCGCGCACTGCTCCTGCGTGCGCTGGTCGTTCCACAACAGCGCCGGACGTATCACCTCATCCGATGAGTCCAGGAATACCGAGCCGTGCATCTGGCCGGTAAGGCCGAGGCCGGAGATCTCACCTTCCACCTCGGACGCCACCCGCCCCAGCACCTCCTTCGTGGCACGCCACCAGTCTTCGGGGGCCTGCTCGCTCCAGCCGGGACGCGGGCTGCTGAGCGGGTACTCCGAAGAAGCCTCGGCGACGACTTCTCCCGACTCATCGACCGCCACGCAGCGGGCGCCCCCGGTTCCGACGTCGAGGCCCAGGAGGACGCTCACGCTTGCCTCTCCCGACGGGCCTCCTTACGCCGCCGGGCTACCTCGCCTTCGTAGCCTTCGTCCAACCCGAGAGCCTTGTAGGCGGCCTTCTGACCGGCCAGCGCGTCCGCCCCATTCCTGGCCTTTTCGAGGGCGGGCCGCTCTATCTTCTCCGCCAGGTCCCAGATGAACTCCCACTGGAGGATCGCACGCCTCACGGCCCCTACCTGATCCTCGGTGTACGGGTAGAGGTCGTAGCCGAGGATCTCACCGTTCTGCCCGTAGCCTACATCCTGCAGAGTCTGGGCGAGTTCCAGGGTCTGCATGAAGAAGTTCGTCCCCACCACGTTGTCGTCGTCGAAGGTACCCCAGCCGTCGTTGCCGTGCTGATGGCCGAGCTTGTTCTCGGCGGCGAGGAGGTCGGCGTACTCGGCAAGGTTCTCGCCGTTCATGATCAAGTGCTGCCAGTCCATGTTGACCAGCAGGTTCTCCGTGTCTACCCCGGCATCTTTCACCTTCTGGATGGTGAAGAGCGTCATCCCGATGTTCTGCATCAGGATCTTCATCGCCGGCTCGCTGTTCTTGTGCTCCAGGAAGACCTTCACGCCTTTCCCGTTCGCGTGGTCCGTAAGCTCCGCCATGCCCTCGATGAAGCTTCTCCAGGTCCTGGCGTAGGGCCTTTGGAAAGTGTACTTATACCCTTCGGCTCCAGGCCAGACGATGAAGTTCGCCCCTATCTCGGAGCAAAGGTCTATCCCGCGCTTGAGGGTGTCGATACCCTGACGACGCAGCTTCTCATCCGGGTTGATAAGGGCGCCCATGCGGTACGTCGGATCCGGGTGGAGGCCAGCCGGGATCACGGGCAGGTCCATCTCGTGTTCTTCGAGGACGGCGAGTATCTCTCCCACGTTCTCCTCGTTCACCTCACCGGGATAGTGGTATTCGAGGCCGTCCAGGATATCCGAGAGCCCGTCGGCCACGCGTTTCGTCTTCTCGACCATGTCTTCATCCGCCACTTCGGGATGATAGCCGGGGGGGACGAAGCGGGTCACCGCCGGGCCGAACGCCCAGATACCCACGCTGTTCTTGATCAAGGTTCCTCCCTTTCTAAAAGATCCGCCTACTACTCCGCGCGATCCAGGGCCGAAGGTTGCGCGTACTTGGCCAGGATGTCCGCCAGATCTCCCCTCTTCGCGCAGTTCTCGAAGCGGAAAGACTTCATCATCTCGTCGATCTCATCCTCACCCATACCCCGGAAGAGCTCCCCGAACTCTTCCAGCAGAGGCTCGGCGAGCAGCATGTGGCGTACGAGTTGCTGTATCTCGCGCTCGACCCCGAAGGGGAACGGCTCGTAGTCCGGGAACTCCGCTGCGAAAAGCTCCTCCACGGGCTCCATGATGTGCCGGATCTCCGTATCCATGCCGCCCCAGGAATCCACCCCGAGTCGCGCCTTCTTCTCGAGGTTGGGTGCTATGCGCCGCATCCAGGGCGAGTCGGAAGAGGCGTAGACTACCCCTTGCAACCCGATATCCTTGTACGTCCAGATAGACCAACTTACCTCGTGCTCGGTGTAGATCTCCAGTTGGTCTCTCAGTAGCTGGTAGCGCATCGCGTCTGCTTCAGGCTCTCCTTTATAGACCGGCCCAAATTCCCCGACCCAGATGGGCACCTCGTGCTCCAGCATGTAGCTGCTGCGCTCCAGGAAAGTCTCTTCCAGGGTCTCCCGGTCTACGTACTTGCCGCGCGAGGTGCCAGGGTACGGGCCACCATCGATAAAGCCCGGCAGCCCGTAATCGTGATTGGTGTAGACCACGTTCTCCCACGGCTCGCCGAACATATGGAAGTCCTGAGAATAGCGGTTGCCCTCCAGGAACAGCATATGATCCGGGTCAACGGCGCGGATGGCCTCGTAAAGCCTTCGGTAGAAGGGCATGATCTTCTCTCCGGTCGGGTCGGCGGGCTCGTTGATCGGATTGTAGCCGGCTACCCAGGGATTGTCCTTATAACGCTCCGCTATGGCTTCCCAGATTTTCACCGTCCTGTCCTGGAAGTGCCTGTGTCTCCAGAGCAATGCCTTGTGGCCAGGGTTGTCCGAATGCCAGTGCTGATTCTGGTAGCCGGGCAACGCGTGCAGGTCGATGATCGTGTAGATCTCGTGCCGCGCGCACAACTCGATCACGCGGTCGAGATGCTTGAAACCCTCTTTCTTTATCTCGAAAGGCCACAGATCGTCCTCGAAGTGGCGATAGTTGACCGGCAGCCGGAGTAGATTGAGTCCCAGCGAGTGGATGAATTGCGCATCTCCTTCGGTGAAGAAGTACTCGAGGAAGCGGTCGAAGAAAAGCTCGTACTTCTCTTCTCCGAGCACCGCTCGAACGGCCTCGCGCTGGGCCTCTTCGTTCGCGGGGTAGCCGGTGATGAAGTTCTCCATGTTCATCCAGCCGCCGAGGCCGAAGCCGCGCAGCACGACGGGCTGTTCGTTGCCGTCTACTATCCGTGCTCCTCTAGTCTTGAGCATTACGTTCTCGTTCTCCATAAACCTTAACTTCCTTTCTAACGTATCGAGAGTTCTCGAAAGTAACGGGCCGTGTCGCGAACCTCACTTGCCGAACCCGGCTGTCAGGCCACCGAGCAGTTGTCTGCGGGCCACCATGTAGAGAAAGATGATCGGCAGAGCCGAAAGGAACACGGCGGCCATCAGCCCAGGGACGTTGGTCCCGTATTGGCCCTGGAACTGCTGCAGGGCCAGCGGCAGCGTCTGGACATTAGAGCTCTGTGTCAGGATCAGGGGGAACAAGAAGTTGTTCCAGACCATGAGGGCGTTGTAGATAACCACCGTTACCAGGGCGGGGCGCGAGAGGGGGAAAACCAGGCTTCTCAGGAGCCGTACGTGTCCCCCGCCGTCGAGCACCATCGAGTCGTAGAGTTCGTTGGGGATATCCCGGATAAAGTTAACGAGTATCAGCACCGTGAGCGGTATTCCGAAGGCGACTTGCGGCGGGACCAAGCCGAACAAGGTGTCATAGAGACCTATCCTGATGATGAGCACGTAGATAGGTATGATCGCAGCCTGCAGCGGTATGGCGAGCCCCAGCAAGAAGACGTTGAATACTGTTTGTACAAACCTGCTCCGGATCCTGGCTATCGCGTAGGCCGCCAGGAAAGACACGAAGACTATCAGGGCCACGGTGATGGCCATCACGAAGATGCTGTTGATGAAGAACAGACCGATGCCGCTTTTTATAACGGAAGCGTAGTTCTCCAACGTGGGGCTCGCCGGCGGAAGCCAGAGGCTTCCCTCCAGAAATCCCGATTGGGTCCGCAGGCTGGTCACGAACATGTAGTAGATCGGGTACAAGGCTATTAGGAGCCATAAGATTCCCAAGATAGCCGGCAGGAACCTTACCCTGCTCTTCCCGGACCGGGATCGCTTGCGTGACTCGCCGGTGGTCATGCTCTGTTCCGCGGACATCTACAACCCTTCCGCCTGGCTCTCCATCCTTCCGAAGCCCGTGATCCGCAGCAAGAGAAGGGAGATGGCTATACCGGCGAGGGCAAGGATTACGGCGATCGCGCTCCCGTATCCTATCTCGGTGTTCTGGAAAGCCGTTATGTACATCTGTAGCGGCAGTATCCTGGTGGAGTAACCGGGCCCGCCCCCGGTCATCACGAAGAATATGTCGAAGTAGGTCAGGGAGCCAGTGGGTATGAGGATAGTGGAGGTGACCACCGTATACCTCAGTTGCGGCAGCGTGATATAGAAGAATTGCTGGAGGGTCCCGGCACCGTCAATGCGGGCCGCTTCGTAGAGCACCACCGGTATCTGGCGCGCTCCGGCCTGATATAGCAAGGTGTGGAACGGCACGAACTGCCAGGCCAGCACCGCTATGATCGCGTACAGCGCCAGGTTCGTGCTGCCGAGCCAGTTCGCCGCCAGCGAAGAAGCCCCAACCGCTTGCAGGAGCGAGTTGAGCGCCCCATTCGACGAGAGCATGGACGATGCCCAGATCAAACCTATCGCGACCGCCGAGAAGAGAAGCGGCAAGAAGTAGAAGACTCCGAGTATCGCCCGGTACCGTTGACGTCCCGCCAGAAAGACCCCGAGTAGCAAGCTTATCGGAGTCTGGATGATCCAGGAGAGGACCATCACCTGTAACGTAAGGAAGATCGCGTTCAGCGTCACCGGGTCCGTGAAGGCACGCACCCAGTTGCCGAGGCCCGCCCAGGTGGGCGATGAAATCCCGTTCCAGTTCAGGAAGCTGATGTAGACAGCGGCGATCAGAGGCCCGAGCGCGAACACCAGGAAGAAGGCGATCGCCGGGACCATCATCAGCGACACCGTCCAGTTAAGCCGCTGGGTCATTGTTTTCAAAGCCTTTCATTTCGTGGTTGCTGGTCTTCCAACAGGGTGGATCAGCCTTTACCCAACCCCATAGCCTGGTTCATGTTTTGTGAGAACTGCTTGGGGGTGATCTGCTTGAGGAACAACTGGTCGAGGTTCGTCAGCAGGGACTGCGCGGGTTCAGCTGGCAGCGCCTGATCCCAGGACAGGTCGTAGTAGGGAGCATTGTTGGCCAGGTTGTAGACGAAAAGCAGCCAGTCGGAGTTGTCTGCTTTCTTCAGCTTCGACTCTATATTCTTCACCGGAGGTACCAGGCCAATCTTTATCAGCCCATTGATCTGGAAATCGTTCATTACCGCATCGTTGAGGAAAGTCGTGGCCGCCTTCTTGGCGCTCGACGCCTTCGTGAGAGAGTAGTAGTTGGTAAGGTTGCCCGCGACGTTGGTCGGGTCCCCTTTGCCGCCCTCGACCTTTGGGAAGTTGAACCAGCCAAGCTTGCCTTTCTTGATAAAGTCGGGCGCGTTGGAAAGTATTGCTTGGTAATCCCACGAACCCATGAGCTGCATGGCTGCCTTGCCCGTGTACAGAAGCTGCGACGACTGTCCCGTATCGTAGTTCAGTGATGCGAAGTTTGAGGGGGAACGCCCCGAGGGAGATGAGTTCCTGAATCATGGTATTTGCCTTGATGAAAGCAGCGTCGGACCATGCCCCGGACTGTTTCTTCACCACCTTCTCGAAAGACGTAGGCCCACCGATCCTGTTAACGAGATATTCTTCGTACATCAGGTAAGGCCACTTGTTCTGTCCGGCGAGACTTATTGGCGTCACTCCTTTGGTTTTCAAAGTCTTGACTAAACCGAGCAGATCTGACCACGTCTTGGGGGCGGTGAGATTGTACTTATCGAAGATTGCCTTGTTGTAGTAGAAGATCACCGGTTGGGTTCCGGCCATGGGCACCCCGTAAACCTTGTTGTTGAAGGTCACGGCCTGCATCACGGACGGGAAGAACTTATCCGTGTTGACCGCCGAGGTTATGTCGGCTACTTTGCCCGCGTCCACGTATGATTTGAGGATGCCGCCGCCCCATCCGAAAAAGAGACTAGGGGGGTTTCCAGCACCCATCGACGTCCTTAGCTTGTTCTTGTAAGGATCGTTCTGGAAAAACTGGATCGATACGTTCATGCTTTTGTGCGAAGAGTTGAACTTCTTCACCACATCTTTATCGAGGCTCTGCTGCTCTCCGGTCGTGATATCCCAGACGGTCGCGCTATTTCCTCCTGAACTGGCCTTCTGCTGGCCTACCCCGAAACTGCACCCGGCGAGCGCCGTAGCGAGCGCGACACTCCCGCTCACAGTCAGGAAATCCCGCCTGGTCAACGTCTTCTTCATCTTCGTCTCCTCCTTTAGCCTATCTTCGCGGACATAGCTGCCGGTGACTTTGCCGCGTTGTCGCCGACGACAACCGCGAACAGGCCCCGCAGCACCAGCGACGCGGCTCCCACCGCTCCCGCGTCTTCACCCAACTCGCCTGCGACTATGCGAACCCGGTCGGCGAGCCCCGGCAACGCCCGGCGACGCGCGACACGGGTCGCGGGTTCCAGGATCAGGTCGCCAGCGGCCATCGTGGACCCACCCATGACGACCAGCTCCGGGTCGAGCGTGTTGACCACCCCGACTATCCCGAGTCCCAGGTACTCACCGGTCTCCTCGATCACCTTTTCCGCTACCGGATCCCCCGCTAGAGCCGCCTCGATCACGACCTCGGCGGTAACCTCATCCGCTTCGTATCCCGCCAGGGTCTCACCTCCGGCGAGCTTCAAAGCCCTGGATGCCCTGCGGGCTATCGCCGCGCGTCCGGCGAACGCTTCGAGACACCCGTATCTCCCGCACCCGCAGCGTGGCCCCTCGATATCGACCACGGTGTGCCCGATCTCTCCCGCCCCTCCATGGGCGCCTCGGTGGAGAAAACCGTTCACGATGGCGGCGCCACCCACGCCCCGGTGGGAGATCAGGTAGAACATGTCCCGCGCCCCACGTCCCGCCCCGTAAAGGTTCTCTCCGATGGCGGCGGCGTTGGCGTCGTTGTCCAGCACCACCGGCAGTCCGAAACGCTTCTCCGCCCGTTCTCCAATCTTGAGTTCGCCCCACCCAGGGTAGCTGGGCGGGCTGAAACCCACTTCCACGGATCCCAAAACGGGCGCTGGTAGCGCAAACCCTATCCCGAGAACCCTTCCCAACTCCGAAGGGAGATCTGCCAGGGTATCCTCGACTATCTCCTCGACCCGACCCATCAACGCTTCCGGTCCCAGAGACATACCGGAAGGAGCCTTCTTTCGCCTCTTGATGCTGCCGTGTAAGTCGGTAACAACCACGGTGATCGTACGAGTTCCAACGTTCACCCCTACAGCACAGCGCGCCTCGGGGACCAACCCGAGCAAAGCGGGTCTCCTACCTCCCGTAGACGGCCCCGTCCCGATCTCCCGCACCAGACCCTCCGAGATCAACTGCTCAACCACCCTCGAAACGACCGCGACGTTCAACTCCCCAATCCGCGCCAACTCCGGCCTGGACGTAGGCTCTCTCGTCCGAACGAGCTCGAGTAACAACGCCCGACCGTAGGCTTGCCGATCCTCGTTTCCCAATGCGCTCCGATAAACTTCGTTCCCACCTATAGATGCCAATCAGCGCTTTCCCTTCAGACTTTTATTATTGACAGTATTAAGTTGGCGCAATACTACGTCTTCAGTTTCCACGAGTCAAGTTTACAGCGCACAAAATCTCAGCCTTTTATATTTTTTTAAATAAACTATCTTTTGAAGCCTACTAACAGGAAGCGGGATCTTGTTCAGAACAAAAGCACAGTGACAACATGGAAGTTTCGGAAGATAAGACAAATTACATTGGACTTTTGACGTTGGAGCGTCTTACAAAGTACGATTAATATTCGTAGTTGGAAAACGTTCGTACTTTTTGGGATAAGAGGATGATGTACGAGAAATTGAGAGTCTTGCTGGTAGGCGGCCCCATGTATGAGCCGCTCTACGCGCGTCTCAAGGAGTTCGAGGATCAAGAGGGGCTCGAGGTGGAAACTGTCGTGGCTCCTACTCATCCGGACTTGAACGAGCGGATAGAGAAGGAGTTTGGCGCGGGTGGAGCTTCGTACGACTTGATCTCAACCCACACCAAGTACGCTCCCAGCCAGAAGCAGTGGCTCCTTCCGCTGGATGAATATCTGGAAGGCGCCGAGCTGGAAACGTTCTCGGATCGCACGATGGAACTCGCGCGCATCGACGGGGACCTCTACGGCATCCCGCGAAACCTCGACGTTAAACTCCTCTACTATCGCACCGACCTCATGGACGGTCCGCCTCTCTCGTGGGAAGAATTGTTGGAGACAGCGGCGCGGCTCAGGACAGACGGCCTCTACGGTTTCGTCTTTCCCGGCAAGGAATCCGGCCTCTTCGGGCACTTCTTCGAGCTGCACGCGATGGCGGGAGGGGAGATGTTCGAGGGTACAGGAGCACCAGCGCCGCACATGAACGATGAGGCGGGACTCTGGGCACTCGGAATGCTCAAGGAACTCTACGAACGGGCCGCGCCGAAAGAGACGCCTAGCTGGCACTACGACGAGGTGGCGACCTGTTTCAGGAGGGGCGAGGCGGCGATGTCTACCGACTGGCCCGGCGGGTTCTATACCTACGAGGAAAGAGAGAGCGCGGTAAAGGGACGTTACGACATAGCGCTCTATCCTGAGGGCGAGGCGGGGCGCTTTATCTACTCGAGTTCCCACACCTTCGCCATACCTCATACCGTCCGGGACCGTGACGGCGCGCTAGCCTTACTTCGTTTCCTGACCTCGCGAGAGTCGCAGGCATATGAAGCGCGGCTCGGGACGCTTCCGGCGCGCGGCGACGCCCTTGCAGACGCACGAGACGAAGCGGGGGCGGAGTCTCTTGCAGAGAGGAGATGGGGCCTGCTGGAAAGAGCGCCAGAAGCGGCCCTTTTGCCTCCGAAGCACCCCAGCTACCCGGCGGTCGAAGATGCGATCTGGGAAGGTATCCGCGAGGTGCTTCTGGGGAAAAAGGACATCGAGCAGGCGCTCGAAGATACCGAAGCCGCTGCGAAAGTAGCGGCGGGGGATGACTGATATTACGGTGCGAACGTGCGTGTAATTCTATTGGAAGACATACGGATCAGGAGGAGAACGATGACGGAGAGTAGAGTGGCGGACCCCTCGTCAAGGCGGAGCCTGGGTAGGACGGGGCTCTCCGTCTCGTCCCTCTGTGTGGGGTGCGCCTCCCTAGGAGACATGCCGGCAACCTTCGAATATTCGGTCTCCGAAGAGCGGGCGAGAGAGACGCTCCGGGCGATGTTTGAAAGCCCCATTAACTTCTTCGATACGGCGGCATCCTACGGCGACGGGGAGAGCGAGCGGCGTATCGGCGATGTGCTACGGGAGATGGGAGGTCTTCCCGAAGGCGTCGTGATCGCGACGAAGGCGGACCGGGAGCTCTCTAGCGGCGACTTCTCGGGGGAGCAAATGCGCCGTTCGGTGGAACGCAGCCTGAAGCTCCTCGGTCTGGAGAGGATACAACTCCTCTACCTCCACGATCCCGAGCACGAGTCCTTCGAGCACATGATGTCGCCCGGAGGTCCGGTCGAAGTACTGACCGGCTTGAAAGAGGAAGGGGTAATAGAGCATCTCGGGGTCGCGGGAGGACCCATAGACCTCATGATCCGGTTCGTCGAGACGGACCTCTTCGAGGGTGCCATTACCCACAACCGTTACACGCTGGTGGAGCAGAGTGCCGAACCGCTCTTGGACGCGGCAGCGGAACGCGGCGTGGCCCTCCTGAACGCCGCCCCCTACGGCAGCGGCATACTTGCCAAGGGACCGGAATCCTACGCCCGCTACGCTTACAGTGAAGCCCCAACAGAGATGGTTGATCGTATACGAAAGATGCAGGAAGCTTGCCGGGAATATGATGCCCCCCTGGCAGCGGCGGCCCTTCAGTTCTCCACGCGCGATCCTCGTGTAGCATCCACGATAGTCGGTGTGAGCCGCCCGGAGCGGATCCACCAGACGGTAGAACTTGCTACACATCCTATCCCGGATGAGTTGTGGGAGATGCTCGGGTCCATCTCTGCTTCCTCAGGTTAGATAAGTTCGGGCACCTTGGACGCTAGCGAGTCCATCCTACCCTCTGGTTAGCGGTGCGGAGTGTATCCGGCGGTGCGGCAGCGGATGCGGTAGAGGCCCGAGTCGGCGGTCAGGTACAGGGTGCGGGCGTCATCGTCGCCCCAGGCGAGGTTGGCGGTGTTCTCGGGGACATTTATGTGGGCGAGCATCTTGCCTTCTGGAGAGCACACCCAGATCCCTCCTTTGCCGGTGCAGTAGACATTTCCCCGGGCATCCACCTTCACGCCGTCGGGGACTTCGTCTCCTTCTGTTGGTATATCCACCAGGACCTCTCCTCCCGAGAGAGCCCATCCGGACTCTATACCGAAGACGCGGACGTGGCGCTGCTCGGTGTCCGCAACGTAGAGCCGGTCTTCTTCCGGCGAGAGGGCGAGGCCGTTCGGCCCTACGAAGTCGTCCACCAGAAGTTCGGCTGTGTTGGAGCCGGACGGGATGCGGTAGACGCCCTGGAAGGGCATCTCCCTCTCACCGCCGCCGCCTTCTTCTATCTTGGTCAGGCCGTAGGTTGGGTCGGTAAAGATTAGGGAACCGTCACGCGCCGCCACCACGTCGTTAGGGGAGTTGAACTTCTTTCCCTCGTAGCCATCCACAATCACCTCGACACCGTCTCCGGTCTCTCTGGTGAGGCGGCGGGTCCGGTGCTCGCAGGAGATCAGGCGCCCTTCCGTGTCTCTCGTCTGGCCGTTGGAGAAGTTGCTCGGCTGGCGGTAGACTCGCACGCCGCCGGAGTCATCGTAGCGGTGCATCGTGTTTCCTATGACGTCCGAAAAGGTCAGGTAGCCCGCCTCGAAGTTCCATACCGGCCCTTCAGCCCAGGAAAAGCCACCGGCCAAGTGATCCACCTGAGCATCGGGGTCGAATAGTTCTTCCGCCACGTTCTCGAAAATCTCCATATCCCTCCTCCGGGTTGCCGCGAAGTTTACTTTTCTTCGTTTTCCGGTTAGCTCATGAGCTGGCCGCCGTTGACCTCGATGATCTCCCCGGCCAGGTAATCAGCGGCTGGAGAGACCAGAAACGTCACTATCCCGGCCGTCTCCTCCGGCGTCCCCTCGCGACCCATCGGGATCGTTTTCAGCAGGTTCTCCCGGACATCCGGCGGGGTGTAGCGGTCGTGGAACGGGGTGGTTATGACGCCGGGGGCCACTCCGTTGACCAGGATGTTCTCCGAGACGAGTTCCTTCGCCATCGCGCGGGTCAGGTTGCTCACGCCCGCTTTGGAGGTCGCGTAGGCGACGGAACCAGGACCGCCGCCGTTGCGGGCGGCTATGGAGGTCATGTTGACGATCCTACCCCGCCCCAGGCGACGCATCATCGGCAAGACTGCCTGGGAGCAAAGGTAGACGCTCTTCAAGTTCACGTCCATCACACGATCCCAGAGGTCCTCCGTCATCTCGGAGAAAGTGCGGCGTTCGATCAGCGCCCCGGCGTTGTTGACCAGAATCCCCACGTCACCGAAACGTTCCCCGATCTCACCCACCATCCTCCCGACCTCCGCCGAATCCGAAACGTCTCCCCCGACGAGCATCGCCTCGCCGCCGGAAGCCCCGATCTCCCCCACGACCTCCCGCGCCTCATCTTCACTATTGTTATAGTGAACCGCTACACGGCATCCGTGTTTCGCGAGATCCAGGGCGCACGCACGGCCGATCCCCGTGCTGCTCCCCGTAACCCAGGCCACCTCTTCCGAAAATTTCATGACTCTCCTTTCACTCGTATCGAATCTCGTAAGCTGGTCGATGCTGCGTAAGTTTTGTGTTGCGTAAATGACACGTATATCAGAACGTAATCAATGGTTGTGGCGCGGGGTTTTGGATGCGACTTTCCGGTACTTGAGCGCCGCCTCCAGGACACCGCCGCCGTCGAGCTGGCTTACCGAGTCACGGTATATTTCCTGCCAGGGCGTATGGTTCTCCGGTATTGGGGGAGCTCCGTCTTCCCGTTTGCGGCGTTCGATCTCTTCCTCGGGCACCAGCGCGTCGCAGCACCCGGTATTGAGGTCTATGCGGATCACATCACCGGTCCGTAGCCAGGAGAGTCCACCGCCCGCGGCGCTCTCGGGCGCCGCGTGGAGGATGGAAGGGCTGTCGGAGGTGCCGGACTGCCGGCCGTCGCCGATGGTCGGCAGGGTGATGATGCCGCGCTTCAGGAGTGCGTCCGGGGGCTGCATGTTGACGACCTCGGCTGAGCCGGGCCATCCGATGGGACCAGCCCCACGCATCACGAGTATGCTGCGCTCGTCGAGGTTCAGGTCCGGGTCGTTGATGCGGTGGTGATAGTCCTCCGCGCCGTCGAAGACTACTGCCTGGCCCTCGAAGACGTTCTCGTTGCCGGCCTCGCGAAGATAGCGGGTGCGGAACTCCTCGGAGATCACACTGGTCTTGAT
>JBBPZT010000135.1:0-19175 GCA_038198625.1 Rubrobacterales bacterium | reverse complement strand
TGTTAGAGCCCGGCGTCCGTCTTCTCGCGGGCTGTTTTCATAGTCTTGTTGTTCAGGGTGCGCCAGATCAGGAGGGCCAGGACCGACACTACGAAGAAGGAGAACCAGAACGGCGCGGTGATCCCGAAGCCTCCGGCGAGCGCGCCACCGAGCAGGGCGCCCACCGGTACGCCGCCGGCCGCGAAGAGCAGGTATGCGCTGTTGACCCGTCCGAGCAGCCGCCACGGTACGATCTCCTGCCGGAGCGAGATGCTGATGACGCTCCACACGATGGAGTGAAAACCGAAAGCGGCGAGGACCGCCCCGATAAAAAACTCGCTTCCGGAGAGCGCGAGTACGAGATGGGTCGAAGCTTCGATGATAAGCCCGATCCTCATCGCCGTACCCGGTCCGAGCCAGTCGAAGACCCGTTCGGCCAGGAGGCTCCCGGCGACCCCGCCAACTGCGATGGAAGAGAGCAGCAGCCCGTAGCCGACCGGCCCGAGCCCCAGCCGATCCTGGGCGAAGAGAACCATGATAGACAGGGTGGCCGAGAGCGTCAGGTTCATGACCCCGAGTGACAGCGCAAGCGTCCGGATCAGGCGGTGCCGGAAGAGCCATCGCATCCCCTCGGAGATCTCCGAGCGCAGCGTGGTTGGCGCGGCGCCTTCTTTCCGCTCGACCCGGAAGCGGCCGCCCATCGCCAGCACTAACGCCGCGCCGGCTGCGAAAGACCCAGCGTCCAGCAGAAACGGGAACGCGGCGGCAGCGGCGAACAGGAAACCTCCGAGCGGCGGGCCCGCCAGCTCGTTCGCGACCGTCCGGGCGCCGAACAGCCCTCGGTTGGCGCGACTCAGGCTCTCTTTCGGCACCACGGCCGGCAGGACGGACATCGAGGCGTTGACGAAGAAGGTCTGGGCTGTGCCGAGGGAGAAGAAGAGCGCGTACATGAGCGGGATGCTCGCGAAGTCGAGGAGCAAAGCGAGGCCGAGGATACCGACCAGCGCAGCACTCGCGAAGTTCGCGGCCACCATCACCCGTCGCCGGTCGAGCCGATCCACCAGCGCTCCACTCAGGAGTGAGAAGAGCAGCCACGGCAATGTCTCGATGAAGACCACGCCCGCGACCAGCACCGGGTCGCGGGTCAGAGATGCGGCCAGCAGCGGCCCGGCGACCCGCGTTACGCCGTCGCCGAGGTTGGAGATCGTGCTCGCGGTCCAGAGCTTTTTAAAGTCGGCCCCGAGACCGCCGTCGAGCAATCTTCTCCCTCCAATGATCCGCGTTCAGGATTGCGCTTTGCCACGTATGGACTTTGTATTGTCAGCGCCGCGAAGCCGATGACAATACTCTCATCGGCCCGGATTCTCGACCCTGGAAGTCTAACAACGCCTAGAATACATCCTCCAGACGCTCCCGACGAACTTCTCGTTTCAGGAACTCGTCTAAGATATCCGTGGACGACCGAGCTTGGCTGGAAGTGCTCGCAGGCTACCCTGGTGCTCGGTTTTCGGTTTCTATTCTTATGTGATTTTGTAGTCGCTGAACTGTTCGCGGAGCTTCATCTTCAAGAACTTGCCGGTGGCGGTGTGTGGGATCTCGTCCACAAACTCTACCGCGTCCGGGAGTTGCCATTTCGCGAAGTTCGGCTCGATGTGGGAGAGTAGCTCTTCCGGCTCGACGCTCCGCCCTTCCTTGAGGACTACTACGGCCAGGGGACGCTCTTGCCACCTCTCGTGGGCGACGGAGATCACCGCTGCCTCGGCGACGGCGTCGTGACCCATCAGGGCGTTTTCGAGGTCGACGGAGGAGATCCACTCTCCCCCCGACTTGACGAGATCCTTGTCCCTATCCCGGATCTCCACGTACCCGCGCGGGTCTATGCTGACTACATCGCCGGTCCTGAACCAGCCATCCTCTGTGAACTTGTCGGCACCCTCCGGCGCCTCGTAGTAGGATCTCGATACCCAGGGGCCGCGCACTTCCAGCTCTCCCATGCTTTGGCCGTCCCACGGGGCGAACCCTTCTTCGCCTCGCGCGCGGACCTCGATAAACGGCAGCGGCTGGCCCTGCTTGGCTTTGTAGCGATACTGCTCGTCCTCGGGCGCTTCTAGCAACTCACCCGTGAGGTGGCAGACGGTCCCGACCGGGCTCGTCTCGGTCATGCCCCAGGCGTGGATCACGTTCAGGCCGTGACGCTCCTGGAAACCCCGGATCATACCCTCCGGAGCCGCCGAACCTCCTATCGGCATGGCCCGCATCGCGGAGAGGTCATGACTTCCAGGTTCCTTGTCCAGCGCCTGCAAGAGGCTCAAGAAGACGGTCGGAACGCCGGCCGTCAGGGTTACCCGCTCCTGCTCGAAGTCCTCCAGCAGGCTCGCGGCATCCAGATACGGTCCCGGCATCACTTGCTTGGCCCCTACCATCGTCGAGGCGAAGGGCATCCCCCAGGCGTTGACGTGAAACATAGGGACGACCGGAAGAACCACGTCCCGTTCACGGAGCCCGAGGCCGTCGGCCGTAGCCAGAGCCAGAGAGTGCAGGCAGATGCCCCGGTGCGAGTACAGCGCTCCCTTGGGACGTCCCGTAGTCCCTGAGGTGTAGCACAGCGCCGCCGCATCCATCTCGTCAGGCTCCGGGTACTCGAATTCCTCTTCGTCCGCCTCGTCGAGAAGCTCCTCGTAGCTCTCCGTCCCTTCCGGGGCATTGCCGTCCGCCGAGAAGACGAAGATACGCTCCAGGTTTACCTGGTCCACGAACCCATCCAAAAGCTTCACCAGCGTCTCGTCTATTAGGAGTATCCGGTCTTCAGCATGATTGATGATGTACGCGAGGTCCTCGGCGGGGAGGCGCGGGTTGAGGGTGTGGAGGACGGTGCCGGAGCATGGTATGCCAAAGTATGCTTCGAGGTGTTGATAGTTGTTCCAGGCGAGGGTTACTACCCGGTCGCCCTCCTGGAGGCCGAGCCCTTTTACCGCGACGGCGAGCTTTTTGGAGCGCCGGACGAAGTCTGCGTAGGTGTAACGGTGGAAGCTCTTGTCCGGCCTTCGGGTGACGATCTCCTTCGGCCCGTAGAGCGCCTCTGCCCGCCGGAGTATGGCCGGCAGGGTTAGCTGATAGTCTGATGTCAGGCCCTTCATCGCATCTCCTCCTGTTCAACGTCCGTGACCACGGGCTCCCCGCACGTGAACGCTCCCCACGGAGCCGTTGCAAGTCCATTTTCTCTCGCGGCTTTACCCACGCAAACTCCCTTTCCCAAAAAGCTCGCACCACAACCAATAGTCGTGGCACGGATATTGCGAGCTTTGATATTAGCAGTCAGGGGGAGCCGGGGTCAAGACTCGTCTGGAAGGAGCAGCGTCTGAGTAGTCCGGTCGTGAACGTTACTCGCCGGATACGGAAGCGGGACCGGTATCGTACCGGTCCCGCGAGTGCCTCCTTTGTGTAGGGGCTTGCTAGATCTTCTTGCGAATAGCGAAACCGGCGACGGACAAGAGTAACAAGGAACCGCCGAGTACCGCCAGAAGCGACGAGCCGCCGGTATCTGGGAGAATACGTACCGCGGTGACGGCTTCCCGGCCGGAAGTGGCGCCGGTAGTCTCACCTACGGGTGTTCCGGAAGGACTGGTCGTTGGGGCCGTTTGTTCGGTTGCGGCGACGGTCGCTTCCTGTCCGGTCAGAACTGGAGCGGGATCCGTGGTAGCCACGCTGGTGGTTGCCAGGTCAGCGGGGGCTGCGTCAGTGGTAGTGGCACTCGTGGTCGATACGCCGGCAGTGACTCCGCTGGTAGTTGATGGGTTGGTGGTGCTCGGGGCTATCGGGATCGCACCCGGGAAATTATAAGAGGCTTCTACAATGGTGTTTCCGGCGAACGTCCTCGTCCCGTTGAAGAAGCGCTCGGGGGCGGTACGCGTATCGTGACGGAGGAAGTCGAAGGCCACCGGCGCTCCCGCCGGGACCTGGACGTTGACGGTATAGACGCCGCCGGCTTCGCAGAACGGGCCCGCCGGGCCGACATCAGCCCCCGTCGTGCACAGCGGTGTCTGGACGGGCTTGCCGTCCACATAATGCTCGACGGCGAAGTTCTGCCATCCCGGAACCTCTCCAGAGAGGTTAAGCTCGAAGGTGACGCTGACGGTACCAGTATTCTGCGCCGCTCCACCTGCGCTCGTCTGGGCCAGGGCTGTAGATGGGAGCATCACCGCCATCACCAGCGCCGCCGCCAGAGCTATAAGCTTCTTCATTAGGTGCTCCTCTCTTACTGTCTCCGGGGCATACACCCTATGAAGAAATGTTAAGTGATTTAGATAACAAAAAGGTTACAACAGAGAAGTTTTTTGGTAACAGTTCTTCGTCCGGTCCGTTCTCTGGTAGGTTGATAGACTTACGATAGATGGTAGAGCGATCATAGATTGAGGTAGGTGGGCGGTCTGGAGGATGCGTTCCGGTTTCGGGGTATATGCGGTTCGGGGCTGCGAGGTTGGGGTTCGTATATGTTTTTGGATGCCGCGGTCGTTATGATGATCGTCATTGTGAGTAGGATATGAAGTTTTCGAGCGGGGTGTGAGGCTGCTTGCAGGTTTCAGCGAAGACTGACTACGCGTTGCGGGCGGTGGCGGAGTTGGCGCGTGCGGCGTGCGTGGCGAGAGGTCCGTTAAAAGGGGCCGCAATCTCCGAGAGCCAGGGCATTCCGCGGAAGTTCATGGAGAACATCCTGCTCGACTTGAAGCACTCGGGGTTGGTGCGGACCCAACGTGGGGCTTCGGGAGGCTACTGGCTCGCTTTGCCGCCCGAAGAGATCACGCTGGCCGATGTGATCCGTGCCGTGGAAGGGCCTCTCGCGAACGTACGGGGAGAGTGGCCGGAGAGCGTGGAGTACCCTGGCGCCGCCGAACATTTGCAGGAGGTCTGGATCGCCGTTAGGGCCAACCTGCGGGCCGTTCTCGAAACGGTAACGCTCGCGGACCTGGTGGATGGCGAGTTGCCGTCATCCGTGACCAGGCTGACGCGCAGCCCCGAGGCTTGGAACCACCACTAATGAAATCGGGAGTTGCCCAGCGTTGCTAGCTAAACTCGCCAACTTCGGCCGGGGCTCCCAGGTACCCTAGATACTCCAGCTTATCCAGGACTCTCTGGGCGCTTTCACGGGGGTCTTCCTCGTTTGTCTTTATGGTCAGTTCCGGGGCGGCGGGAGCCTCGTAAGGGTCAGAGACGCCGGTGAACTCCTTGATCTCCCCGGAGAACGCCTTCTTGTAGAGGCCCTTCACATCCCGCTCGGCGCAGACCTCTAGCGGGCAATCGACGAAGACCTCGACGAAGTCTATTATTCTACGCCGTACCTGATCCCTGGCCTCCTTGTAGGGCGAGATGGCCGAGACGATCACCCCAACCCCGTTGCGGGTGAGCAGGTTGGCGACGAATCCGATCCGTAATACGTTCACGTTCCGGTCCTCGCGGGAGAAGCTCAAACCCTTCGAGAGGTTGGTCCTGACAATGTCTCCGTCCAGAACCTCTACGTGACGGCCCCGCTCCCGAAGCTCCCGCTCGACGATCTCCGCTATAGTAGTCTTGCCGGCTCCCGAAAGCCCCGTAAACCAGATGGTAAAGCCTCGCTCTTGCTCCATGATTCTCCCTTCTCGAACTCCTGGTAGTCGATCCACGAACTTTGAGAGCAGTCTACATGGTGGCGGGTAGTCTTTCTGTAGTTTGGGATCCGGCCTTCCGTCCCGCGCTTTTTACAGGCGAACTACTATCTCGTCTCCTTCGAGGGTCGCGGGATAGGTCTTTATCCGCAGTCGCTCCGGCTCGCAGGGGGAGAGACCGGTCTCCAGGTCGAACTCGAAGTTGTGCCAGGGACAGACGATCACACAGCGCTCCTCGGCGCGGTGGAGTTGTCCCGTTCCGTTGGAGAGCCACATTTTCTCGACGGTGCCCCTGGCGAGGCTCGCCATCTCGTGCGGGCAGGTATCGGAGAAGGCCCGATAGGTACCTTCCTCCACGCAGGCGATGGCCAGGCGCCGCCCTCCCACCTTGGCCGGACGCACCGTTCCCGGCTTCAGTTCGTCTCTTTTGCAGATCACATGACGCTGCACTGGACGCTCCTAGAAACAGTAGAAGTTTCGGGCGTTGTCCGCGAGGATCCTACGCCGCAGGTCTTTTGGGAAGCTGCTCGGGAAGACGTGCTGGGGCGAGTCGAAGTCCCAGTGCGGATAGTCGGTTGAGAAGAGCAGGAACTCGTCCGAGCCGATCATCTCGAACATCTGGTACAGATGGTCCGGTTCTCCGGATATTCCATCGGCTGCGTCGTGAAGCGCACCTGCTCCCTTATGTAGGCGCTCGGCATCCTCTTCACCCACGGCACCTCGCGCCGGAGAGAGCGGTAGTTGTGATCCAACCTCCACATCGTGCTCGGCACCCACGTCCAACTCGACTCGATCATGGTCACCCGCAACCCCGGATATTTGTCGAAGACACCGTGGCACACCAGACCGATGAGCTGACTTTGCCAGGCCTGACTGATGGCCGTGTGCCACTCGATGTAGTAAGGAGGCAACCCGACCGCCGTCTCCGTCGCGTTGCTCTGGTGGAAGGCGACCACGAGGTCGTTTCTTACCGCCGCCTCGAAGATGGGATGGTAGTAGGAGCGGGCGAGCACGTCACGCGTGGAGGCCGGCAGGATAACCTGCACCATCCGTGGGTCCGACCCGACCCGGTCTATCTCCCGCGCCGCCGCTTGCGGGTCCTGGATCGCCACCGTCACCGATCCACGCAGCCGCTCGTCCCGGTAAAGCCAGTTCTCGATGAGCCAGTCGTTGTACGCCGAAGCCAGCGCCGCCGCGAACTCCGGCTGCACCCGAATGTCACTCGGATGAAACGAACTGACGAGAACCGCCAACTCGACGTTGTAGGCGTCGAGGAGTTGATCCCGCATCAACTCATATGAAGAACCCGCGAGCGTCCCATCCCCGCTCACCGCATCCGCCATAGCCACACCGGTCGCCTGCGGATAGGAATAGGGGAAGCGGTCTATTCCCCGCCAGCCATCCGCAACCTCCACCCGACTTTTCCACGGCTCCTCCAGATAAGGGATGAGGTTCCTGACCGTACCCAACTCCTCGTGTACGTCCACGTCCACAACCGGCGCACTTGTTGCTTTGTACCGAGAATCCCTCGGAACCTTCCGCTCCGCCAACTCCGTCATCGCGCATCCTCTCATTTAGCACTTTGTCTATTACTTGAGTAGACATTGAGGTAATGTAGTTCGGGCGTTGTTCTTTGTCAAGTACGAGTAAGGATTATCGTCGGAGGTATTTCGTCGTCGTGGTAGGGGCGCTGATTCTGACGGTGTTCGCCCGTCTGGTGTACCTTTAGATTATTATATTCGGGTGAGGGGAGTGTAGGGATGAAGCGGGTAGAGTTCTTCTACGATCTGGTAAGCCCGTACTCGTATCTGTCGTGGGGCAGGCTCTCCGGTATTTGCGAGGAGCGGGGAGCGGAGTTGGTGCTGCGCCCGATGTTGCTCGGGGCGGTTCACAAGGCGGTGGGGATCACCGCGCCGGTAGAGATAGCGGTGAAGAGTAGGTATCAGATAAGGGACATTCATCGCTGGGCCGAGTATTACGGGCTGCCGCTCGACTTCCCGGAGCCGTTCCCGTTCCGCTCTCTCAAGACGATGCGGGCGGCCGTTTTCTGCGCGGGTAGGGGAGAGCTCGAAGCCTTCACCCGCGAGGCGTTCAGACTCTACTGGGAAGAAGGCGGCGCGCCGAGAGGCCTCGAAGAATCCGACGAAAACGGGCCTATTGTGGAGGTTGCGGAGAGGATCGGGGCGGACCCGGAGGAAGTACTCGAAGGGGCCACCGCCCCGGAGGCGAAGGAAGGTCTGAAGGCGGCGACGACAGAGGCGCTGGGGCGGGGTGTCTTCGGGGCGCCGAGTTTCTTCGTCGGTGATGAGATGTTCTGGGGAAACGACCGGCTCCACTTTGTCGAGGGGGCGCTGGCGGAAGGTTGAGTCGCGATGGAAAGTTTGGGGTTGCGCGGGGGCGTGGAGTTTGACAGTATTTGCCAAGCTGGTGGGAAAGCATAGGGTCAGATCCCCGGGTTTCACAGGGGATAGATAGGAGGAGAGCTTTTGAGTAGTACGGGTGGTCAAACGTCTTCGATAAGACAGGTAGCATTCGCAAGCTTCATCGGGACCACGATAGAGTGGTATGACTTTTTTCTCTATGGTACGGCGGCGGCGCTGGTCTTCCCGCAGTTGTTCTTCCCGAACTCAAGTTCGACTGCCGGGCAGTTAGCGGCGCTCTCGACCTTCGCGGTAGGTTTCGCGGCGCGGCCGATCGGGGGGCTCGTGTTCGGCCATTTCGGCGACAGGATCGGGCGTAAGTCGATGCTTGTTTTGTCGCTGCTCATCATGGGGATCGCGACGGCCCTGATCGGGGTTCTCCCGACTTTCTCCAGCATAGGCGTGTGGGCGCCTATCCTGCTGGTCTTATTACGTGTCTGTCAGGGGCTCGGGGTCGGTGGCGAGTGGGGAGGAGCGGTACTCATGGCCGTCGAGCACGCCCCTCCGGGCCGGCGTGGCTTCTTCGGGAGCTGGCCGCAGATGGGTGTTCCGGCCGGTCTCCTCTCGGGCAATCTGGTCTTTCTCGCGGCCACCGCGTTCTTGCCGGGCTCCTGGGGCTGGCGGGTGCCGTTCCTGTTCAGCCTCGTGCTCGTGGCGGTTGGCCTGTATATCCGGCTCAAGATCATGGAGAGCCCGTCTTTTACGCAGGTCCAGGAGAGCGGCACGCAGGCTGACATGCCCATAATAGACGTGTTCCGCACCTATCCCAAAGAGGTATTCCTGGCTATGGGGATGCGGGTCGCCGAGAACGGAACTTTCTACGTCCTGACCGTCTTTGTCCTGGCTTACATAACCAAAGAATTGGGGAAAGCGCAGAGTACGGCCCAGCTCGGGGTTATTATCGCCGCGTTTATCGGGCTGTTCACCATACCGTTTTTCGGAGCTCTCTCGGATCGTGTGGGAAGGAGACCGCTGTACCTGCTCGGGTCCGTGTTCTCGTTGCTGTTCGCGTTCCCGTTTTTCTGGCTGCTCAATACAGGAGTGACGCCCCTGATCTGGCTGGCCATCATCCTCGGCGTGAACATCGGCCACGATGCGATGTACGGTCCGCAGGCTTCTTTCTTCGCGGAGTTGTTCGGGACGCGGGTCCGCTATTCGGGGGCTTCTGTCGGCTACCAACTCGCATCGGTCTTCTCGGGTGGTCTCTCCCCGCTCGCGGCCGTCGCACTGTTCGCCGCCTTTGGCTACTGGGCGGTCGCGGCCCTGATGGCGTTTATGGCGCTCATAACGGTGGTGTCGGTGATCCTGGCGACCGAGACGTACCAGAGTGACATCAACGCGACGGAGGCGAGAGAGGAATCGCTCTTCTCGGGAGGACAACAGACAGAGCCGCGCGTCCGCTAGAACGGAGTGTCGAAAACCAGGTTCCGGGGCGGACTGAATTCCCGCCGGAACCTGGTCCCGGCTTGCTCCCGAGAGAGAATGTGGAGGACGAGAATGGGCGGAGAAGCTTTGCTGGAGGGTGTTTCCTCCGAGACCGTGGAGACCTCACGTCTCGGGACACACCTGCTGAAAAGCGGTTCCGAAGAAGGTGAGCCGGTCTTCTTCATCCACGGCAATGTCTCTTCGTCCCGATTTTTCGAGGAGACTCTGGCGGCGCTCCCGGATCATTACCGGGGAATAGCCCCGGACTTGCGGGGCTTCGGCGGCTCGGAGATGGCGCCGGTAGACGCGAAGCGGGGCCTCAAGGACTTCTCCGACGATATCCACGCTTTGGTGGAGACCCTGGGGCTGGAAGGACGGAAGGTGCATCTCGTCGGTTGGTCGACCGGGGGTAGCGTCACCATGCAGTACGTCATGGACTACCAGGACGACGTGGCGTCCCTCACGCTAATAAACCCGATGTCGCCCTACGGCTTCGGGGGCACGAAAGACGCGTCGGGCGCTCCCTGCTGGCTTGACCATGCTGGTTCCGGGGGCGGGACGGCGAACCCGGAGTTCACGAAGCGTCTCTCGGAGGGCGGCCGGGGCGAGGACGACGCGAACTCCCCGCGCAACGTGATGAACTCTTTCTATTACAAGCCACCCTTCCGGGCTCCCGAAGCTCGGGAGGAAGTGTTTCTCTCCTCTATGCTCGCGACCGCCGCGGGCGAGGAAAACTATCCGGGAGACGCGGCCGCCTCGGAGAACTGGCCTCAGGTGGCGCCGGGTACAAAGGGCGTAAACAACTCTATCTCACCGAAGTATTGCAACCTGGAAGGCTTCGCCCGTATATCCTCGAAACCTTCTGTATTGTGGGTCCGGGGCGCTAACGACACTATCGTCTCCGATACGTCCTTTTTGGACTTCGGATATCTCGGCCAGCTCGAAGCCGTTCCTGGTTGGCCGGGGCCGGAAGTCTATCCTCCGCAGCCGATGGTCTCCCAGATACGGGCCGTGCTCCGGAAGTACGAAGAAGCAGGCGGTAGCTACCGGGAGGCCGTAATCGGGGACTGTGGGCATACGCCCCACGTGGAGAAGCCCGAGGAGTTCCGGGAACTTCTGTTCGGGTTCCTTGGAGAGCAACAATAGAGGCGGTTATTCTCCAGCAACACCGGGGTTCGAGAAGCCCCAAGAAGCTCTTTGCTGGTAGTCTGGTGAGGGATACTCGTAGAACGGAGGCAGCTTTGAGCGACGTTTCCGCCGTGCCGAACCTCACGGCCAACGTAGACCTGAAGAACAAGAGCGTGCTGGTGACCGGGGCCGCGAGCGGTATCGGACACGCTTGCGCTAGACGGCTCGCCACTGCGGGCGCGTCCGTAACAGTCCTGGACCTGGATGGTGACGGCGCCCGGCGGGTGGCGGGTGAGATCGGGGGCGAGGCGGTCGAGGTGGATCTCTCCGACTACGAAGCGCTGGACAGACTGGACATAAACGCCGACATCGTGGTCAACAACGCCGGGTTGCAGCACGTGGCGTCTATAGAAGAGTTTCCGCCGGAGCGCTTCTCCCTGATACTGCGCGTGATGCTCGAAGCCCCGTTCAGGATCTTGCAGAAGACGCTTCCTGGTATGTACGAGCGGGGATGGGGACGCGTCATCAACATCTCCTCCATCCACGGTACGGTCGCCTCTCCGTACAAGTCGGCCTATATATCGGCCAAGCACGGTCTCGAAGGGCTCTCCAAGGTCGTGGCGCTGGAGGGCGGAGCGAAGGGGGTTACTTCCAACTGTATAGCCCCGGCATACGTGAGGACGCCGCTTGTGGAGGCCCAGATCTCCGACCAGGCAAAGACCCACGGCATCCCCGAGCACGAGGTGGTGGAGAAGATCATGCTGACCGAGCCCGCCATAAAGCGCCTCATAGAACCGGAAGAGGTGGCCGAGCTCGCCGCCTTCCTCTGTGCCCCCGAAGCATCGTTCATAAACGGCGCCTCCCTGACCATGGACGGCGGCGCCACGGCCCACTAGAAGCGGGTATCATCCAGGTTAACCGGCGAGACCGAAAGGGGTGAGGGGTCATGACCGAGAAGAACGAAGGCGCGCTCCTATGGGAACCTACGGACGACTCCAAACAGAATGCCAACATCTTCCGCTACATGGAGTGGCTGGAAGATGAAAAAGGACAGCGCTTCGAGGACTACGGCAGCCTCTGGGAGTGGTCCGTCACGGACCTCGAGGGCTTCTGGGAGAGCATCTGGGAGTTCTGCGGCGTACAGGCCCACGAACCGTACACGCGGGCGCTTGCGGATCGGAAGATGCCCGGGACGCGCTGGTTCGAAGGAGCGGAACTGAACTACGCGGAACACGCTTTCCGAAACGCGCGTCCCGACGAGCCGGCGGTCATCCATCGCTCGGAACTTCGTCCGCTCGATACGCTAACCTGGCGTGAACTTCAGGATAAAGTCGCCTCTCTCGCGGCTGGCTTGAGATCACTCGGCGTCGAACGTGGGGATCGGGTCGTGGCGTACCTGCCGAACATCCCGGAGGCGCTCATAGCCTTCCTCGCGTGCGCTTCCATAGGGGCGGTGTGGTCGAGTTGCTCCCCGGACTTCGGGGCTTCGAGTGTCGTCGACCGCTTCAAGCAGATAGAGCCGAAAGTCCTGTTCGCCGTCGACGGCTACCGATACGGCGGAAAAGACTACGACCGGACCGAAGTGGTCGCCCGCCTCCAGCGAGAGATGCCGACGCTTGAGAAGACCGTCGTGCTACCGTACCTGAGCGAAGAGCCCGACACGGGAGACCTCGAAAACGTCGTCGTGTGGGAAGACTTCCTCGCGGAGAACGAAGGCGCCGAGCTAACGTTCGAGCCGGTTCCGTTCGACCATCCGCTGTGGGTACTCTACTCTTCGGGGACAACGGGGCTGCCGAAAGCTATCGTGCAGGGACACGGCGGCATCTTGCTGGAGCACTTGAAGAAGACCTACCTGCACATGGACCTGAAGCCGGAGGACCGTTTCTTCTGGTTTACGACGACCGGCTGGATGATGTGGAACGTCGTCGTCTCGGGCCTTCTCTCCGGAGCGGCCATCCTGCTCTACGACGGCAACCCTGGCTACCCGGACATGAACGTCTTGTGGAAATTCGCCGAAGAGGCGGGCATGACCCACTTCGGCACCAGCGCAAGCTATTTGACTGCCTGCATGAAAGCCGGGTTGGAGCCGCGCCGGGACTTCGATCTCTCGGCCTTGAAAGCGGTCGGTTCGACCGGCTCTCCGCTGCCGCCGGAGGGTTTCGAGTGGGTCTACGGGCACGTCGGGGAGGACCTGTGGCTGTTCTCGACCAGTGGTGGGACCGACCTGTGCACGGCGTTCGTCGGGGGGTGTCCGCTGTTGCCGGTGAGATCCGGGGAACTTCAGTGCCGGTCCCTTGGGGCCAGCGTGCAGGCTTTCGATGAGGCGGGCATGCCGCTCGTGGACGAGGTTGGGGAGTTAGTCATAACAGAGCCGATGCCCTCGATGCCGCTATATCTGTGGAACGATCCGGACGGCGAGCGTTACCGGGAGAGCTACTTCGAGATGTATCCTGGGGTGTGGCGGCACGGGGATTGGATCCGGATCAAACAAAACGGAGCCTGCGTCATCTACGGCCGCAGTGACTCGACCATAAACCGGGGCGGCGTCAGGATGGGAACGGCGGAGATCTACTCCGCCGTCGAAAATATCGAGGAGGTGTCCGATAGCCTCGTGGTGGACGTGAGCCGCCCGGACGGCGACAACTACATGCCCCTCTTTGTCGTCCTGAAAGAAGGCGCTGAACTAGACGAGGACCTGACCGGCAGAATAAAACAGAGCATCCGGGAGAGCGCCACGCCTCGCCACCTCCCGAACGACATCTTCGCCGTCCCGGAGATACCGCGCACCCTCAACGGCAAGAAGCTGGAAGTGCCGGTAAAGAAGATCCTGATGGGCACGCCGCCCGAGGAGGCCGCCAGCAGAGACTCCTTGAGCAACCCGGATGTTCTGGACCGCTTCACCGAACTGGCTGGGAAGCTAAAGGGCTGACTCAGTAGTCCTGTACAGGCTTCGTCTGGTTCTACGATGAGCCCCTTGCAACTTGAGTGTTGACCGTGGTGTTCGGAGGGGTTAACGTAATAGAGGCATAAGCCAGGCTCAGGGGTGAGCATCAGGATAGGAGGGCCGGAGAATAGAGTTCAGAGGCTCGTGTATTGCGAGCTATTCCGGGCAAGAGTTGACAGGTTTCTGCTGTCAAAGGGGATAATAGGAGTATTTATGAGCGCGAGTAGCGGGGAAGTCCAGATGCGCGAGAGAGACATTCTAAGGGTGGCTCTGGTCAGTCTTGCGGGCTCCACTATCGAATGGTATGACTTTTTTGTCTACGGGACGGCTGCGGCCCTGGTGTTCGGGAAGCTCTTCTTTCCGGAGGCCACGCCGCTCATAGGAACGCTGGCGGCCTTCGCCACGTTCTCCGTAGGCTTTCTGGCCCGACCCCTCGGGGGAGTGGTGTTCGGGCACTTCGGGGATAGGATCGGGCGGAAGAAAGCGTTGGTCACCGCGTTGTTCATGATGGGGATATCCACGACCCTCGTGGGTGTTATGCCGACCTACGCAACCATAGGCGTCGCGGCGCCGATAATACTCGTCGTCCTCCGCTTCGTACAGGGTCTCGCCGTCGGCGGACAGTGGGGCGGGGCCGTGCTCATCGCTACCGAGTATGCTCCCAGGGAAAAGCGTGGTTTCTATGGCAGCTTCGCCCAGCAGGGCGTGCCGGTTGCCGTAATCGTCTCCAACACGGTCTTCCTGATACTCGCGGCGGTACTCGCCCCGGAGCAGTTCGCGGCCTGGGGCTGGCGTATACCGTTTCTGTTGAGCGTGTTCCTTATCGGGATAGGTTTCTACGCCCAGGTGCGCCTGGAGGAGACGCCGGCATTTCAGCACGTGCAAGAAGCCGGCGCCGAGACCCAGAGGTCGCCTATACTGGAAGCGCTCCGTACCTATCCAAAGGAGATAGCCCTGGCCGCGGGCGCTTTTATCGCCATCAACGCGACCTTTTATATATTTATCGCCTACATAATCTCTTACGGTACGCAAATATTGGAGCTGCCCAAGAGTACGATCTTGATCGGGGTGCTAGTCTCCGCCGTCGCTTCCATTATCTCTCTCACGGTCTCTTCGATGGTCTCCGACAGGATAGGCCGGAGGAAGGTATACATGAGCGGGGCGGCGCTCCTCGGGTTGTGGGCGTTCCCCTTCTGGTGGCTCGTGGATACCAAATCGGGTTTCCTCATCGCGCTCGCGCTGGTCGTGGGACAGATCTTCCTGAGCATGATGTACGGGCCGCAGGCGGCTTTCTACTCCGAATTGTTCACCGCGCGGCTCCGCTACAGCGGAGCGTCCCTGGGTTACCAGATAGGAGCGGTCTTCGGAGGGGCTTTCGCGCCGCTCATCTCGGCCGCGCTCTATGCGGCCTTTAAGTCCTCGGCGCCTATCGCCATTTATATGGTAGTTATCTGCGCGATTACTTTCGTCTCGGTCTACCTTCTTTCGGAGACATACCAGACCGACGTAGACGATGCGAAGCAGTCGACCGGCGCTGGCGAATCCTCCGTGGGAGCGCGGGGTACGGCGTTGGACTAGGAAACCAATCAGGATCTTCACAAGTTTTGGGTTACTCTCGCGGAGCGTTCGCGAGGGTAGCTCTTTTTCAGAACCGACCACGAGAATGAGAGGTATTGTTTTGTACGAGACCATAGTTTTCGAGAAGCAAGAAGGCGTCGCGACGATAGCCTTGAATCGTCCGAAAGTCCTGAACGCTTTCAACGGCCGGATGCACAACGAAGTCCACGACGCACTGGACCGGGTGTCTGAGGACAAAGAAGTACGCTGCCTTGTACTACGGGGCGAGGGACGGGGTTTCTCGGCCGGCGCGGACCTGAAGGGCGAAGACCTGAGTAGCCAGAACGGTGAAGAGCCTGACCTCGGTGAATACCTCCGCAAGACCTACAGTCACACGATCGCGAAGCTCGTCGGGATGGAGAAGCCGGTGGTTGCGTCTCTGCACGGGCCGGTCTACGGGGCGGGGATGGGAATCGCGCTCGCCTGCGATTTGCGGGTTGCGGCGGAGAGTGCGAAGTTCTCGGTGGCTTTCGTGAAGATAGGGCTTATCCCAGACGCCGGAGTCTCGTTCTTTTTGCCGCGCCTGATCGGGCTCGGCAGGGCGATGGAACTCGCGATGCTCGGCGAAGCGGTCGACGCCACCGAAGCTCATCGAGTCGGGCTGGTAAACAAACTAGTTGCAGATGAAGACCTCGCCGGAGAGACGGAGGCGCTAGCGTCGCATCTGGCCGGGATGCCGACGCGGGCGCTAGCCCGGATCAAGCAGACCCTTCACGGCAGCTTCGAGAGCGACCTCGCGACCGCCCTGGAAAAAGAGGCCGAAGGACAGACAGCCTGCGGCCACACCTCGGACCACAAAGAAGGTGTCGCGGCGTTCTTCGAGAAACGCGAGGCGAACTTCACCGGGAGCTAGACGCGGCTCCTCACCCCTGCGGGTCGAAGAGGTCCCTCGGGTTGTCGGTGAAGACCCGCTCTAGCTGGGCGCCTGTGACGCCCGCCTTCTTTAGCATCGGGACGATGTTTTCGAAGAGGTGGGTCGGATGCCAGTTGGCTAGCAGCTCTTGCAGACCTTCGGGCATGACCAGCGGCCGTCCGAGCCAGAGATTCACGGTGTCGTGGGAGAGCAGGATGCGGTCGGTGTAGCCGAGACCCAGCAGACCGATCACGCAGGCCAGGCGCATCTCGTCCATCGGCATGCCGACTATCCCCTGGACGCCGAAGCGGTCGAAAGCGATGTTGACGCCGTGCTCCAGGGTAGCCAGATGGTAGGCGATGTCGGTGTTGCCGTCCATGTGGCCGATCTGGACTTGCCTCGGGTCCGCACCCTCGACGACGAGCAGCGCGGCCTGCTCGGGGGCCATCGTGCCCTCCTGGGTGTGGGTGATGATTGGTATGCCTGTCTCGCGCTGGGCTTTGGCCCCGGTCCTGAAGAACATCGCCTCGTAGTCGGTGATCTCACCCTTGCTCGTCGCCAGCTTTATGACGCCGGGCTTTATGCCGGTGTCTCCGATGCCGTTGGTGATCTCCTCCATGAACATTTCCTGGATCTCACCTTCCGCGCTGCCCAAAGACTGGCGGAACTTGAAATAAGCGGGCGCGCCCTCGCCTTCGTAGTAGAAGCCGGTTGAGCCGACGATCTGGACGCCGGTGCGCTCGGATATTTCACGCAGCGCTTCAACGTCCCTGCCGCACTCGTTCGGGGTGGCGTCGATCACGGTCCGGACGCCGTGAGCCTGACGCTCTCCGCCACCTCGACGCCTACCCGCACGGCCTCCTCACGGTCGTAGGCACCGAGCGTCGCGTCTCCCTGGTAGCCGGGATAGCCGAAGATGAAGTGCTCGTGTACCAGGGTCTTGCCCAAATCGTCCGAAGAGACCGGACCCGTTACCGTATTGACCGTGGTCGCCATACGACCTCCTTCCGAAAGCTATGTCAGCCCTTTCCCCAATGTGCCGGGCTATGGAACGATTCTGGCACAGGCACGTACCAGCGGCAAATGGGATTCCGGTGAGCGGCGGTTGCCCGGAGTATTGGCGGCTTGTAACATCTCCGGTACAGGGAATATTACCTCGGGAAAGGGGTGATCCGACACATGTTGGAGAGTCATTTCGAGTTCTGGCCAGAGCGGCTGCCGCGCTCCTTGAGCCTGCCACAGACGAGCATCTTCCACAACCTGGAGGTCTCGGCGCGACGCTACCCGGAGAAGCCGGTCATCGTCTACTACAGCACGGAGATCACTTACAGAAGGCTGCTCGACGAGTCGGAAAAGGTCGCCGGATACCTGGAGCACGAGCTGGGTATCACCAAGGGAGATCGGGTGCTCCTGTACTTGCAGAACAGCCCGCAGTTCGTCGTCGCCTTCTACGCTATTCTGCGTCTCGGAGCTGTCGTGGTGCCTGTCAACCCGATGCTCGTTACCGGGGAGCTGTCCCATTACGTCGAGGACTCGGGGGCGAAGGCGGCAGTGGTGGGCCAGGAGCTTTACGATCGTATCTCCCCTCTAACCGGCGAGGGCAACCTGCAGCGTGTAGTAGTCGCTACCTACTCGGATTACCTGGAGGAGCCGACGGACCTCGCCGTCCCGGAGGTAGTCGAGGCCCCGCGCGCCGACATCGAGGAAGAGGGCGCCGTCCAATGGCGGGAGGTTCTCGAAAGCAGGCGCGCTCCGGGTAGTGTGGAGGTCGGTCCCGGCGACGTCGCGCTACTGCCGTATACGTCGGGGACTACGGGACAACCGAAGGGGTGTGTCCACACCCACCGGACGTTACAGGCCACGCTCGTCGGGGTGAGTGTATGGAACACTACGACCCCGAGCGGGGTGACCCTTACGACGCTGCCGCTCTTTCACGTGACGGGGATGCAGCACAGCATGAACGCCCCGATCTACTCGGGTGGCACCCTCGTTTTGATGACCCGCTGGGACCGGGAGTTAGCCGCGGAGTGGATCCAACGTTACGGCGTCACCCACTGGACGAACATCTCCACGATGGTCGTGGACTTCCTCTCCAACCCGGAGGTCGGCCGCTACGACCTCTCTTCGCTCGTCATCGTTGGCGGGGGTGGGGCACCTCTTCCGGCGGCCATCGGCGAGAAGCTGCACGACCTTACTGGTCTGCGGTACGAGGAGGGCTACGGCCTCTCGGAGACCATCTCTCAGACGCACATGAACCCGCCCGGCAGGCCAAAGCTCCAGTGTCTCGGGGTCCCGTCCTTCGACGTGGACGCGCGCGTCGTGGACCCGGAGACCCTCGAAGAAGTGGGAGCGGGGGAGGAGGGTGAGATCGTGGTCTCCGGCCCGCAGGTGATGGAGGGTTACTGGAACCGGCCCGAGGCCGATGAGGAGTCTTTCTTCGAGCGGGACGGGAAGCGTTTCTTCCGTACCGGCGACCTCGGGAAGTACGACGAGGAAGGATACTTCTTCATGGTGGACCGGCTCAAGCGCATGATCAACGCCGGAGGCTACAAGGTGTGGCCGGCGGAGGTCGAGTCGATCCTGTACCGGCACCCGGCTATCCAGGAGGCGTGCGTGATCCGGGCTCCAGACCCCCGTCGCGGCGAAACCGCCAAAGCCATCGTCGTCCTCCGGGAGGGTGAGAAGGTCTCCGGGGAGGAGATCATCGAGTGGGCGAAGGGCGAGATGGCGGCGTATAAGTACCCGAGGTCGGTCGAGTTCGTGGATTCCCTGCCCCGTAGCGGTAGCGGCAAGATCCTGTGGCGCGAGTTGCAGGAGCAAGAGGCCGCGCGCACGTAACGAACCAGAGGAGGAGAGATGACGCTGCCGTCCAGCATGAAGGCGGCCCGCTTCTACGAGGTGGGCGAGCCGCTGAAGATCGAAGAAATCCCCGTACCGGAGATCCGGGAGGACGAGGTACTGGTGCGGATAAAGGCTGCCGGTCTCTGCGGTTCGGACGTACACATCGTCCACGAGGGCGTAACGCCGACCGCGTTCAAGCCGATCACACTCGGCCACGAACCCTGCGGCGTCGTGGCCGCGATGGGAGCGAGGGTCGAGGGCTGGGAACCGGGAGACCGGGTCTCGGTCGTGCCGGGTATCTTCTGCGGCTCTTGCCGCAACTGCGTCAC
>JBBPZT010000134.1:0-18159 GCA_038198625.1 Rubrobacterales bacterium | reverse complement strand
ATCCAACTCTACTACCAAGCGGAGGAACATCCCCGGCTCGTAAGCCTCGACGGAAACCTCCACGTCCACGCTGGTAGAGTCTAAGTCAGGGCTCAGGCGTAAAGCTTCGATGCGTCTGCAGCCCACGGGTTCGAGCCAGACAGTCTGCCAGATCCCGGTGGTCCTGGTGTAGAAGATACCCTCGGACTCCTCCCTCCAGTACTGCTTACCCCTCGGGATCGTCACGTCTCTCGAAGAGTCCTCGGCCCGTACCACGACCACGTTCTCTCCGCCGCGTAGAACCTGGGTGACATCCGCCGAGAAAGGGGTGTGTCCGCCCTCATGATGAACGACTTGAACCCCGTTCACCCATACGGTAGCGCGGTAGTCAACGGCGCCGAAATGGATGAGGAGCCGTTCCTCATCCGCGACAGAGTACTCGAAGGAGCGGGCGTACCAGACCACGTCGTGAAACTCCGTCTCTCCGATACCGGAAAGCTTCGACTGGTAGCAGAAGGGAACGGTGATGCTCTGGTCGAACGGTGAATCATCGCCCTGAAGAGCGTTCGCTCCTGTCAGATGCCAGCTTTTGGATAGGCCAACGTCGTGGTCGTCGAAGGCAAAGCACCACTCGCCGTTGAGGTTGGTCCACGCGTTACGGCGGAGCTGCGGTCTTGGGTATTCGGGGCGTGGTGTGTCGGACAAGATATGGTCTCTCTTTCTATTGCTATCCCGAGCTATCCGATCCGCGCGCGCAGCACCGTGACCGAGCACGCCGGGAACGTGTGCTCGAAGGCGCCTCCCGAGAGTTTCATGGAGCGCTCTTTCACCCCGACAGGCTGCTCTTCGAACGAGTTGAGCGCGTCCGAAGCAGGCCCGGTAACTTCGTATACCGTGGCTTCTCCCCCGAAGCTCACGTCGGTCAGTTGTACGGTGGTGGACACTTCGCTCTCCGGGTCGCGGTTCACGACGAAGAGGGCCAGTTCGCGTCCCGAGGCGTCGCAGGTCACTGATACGTCAAGAACGTCGAAAGGGCCGAGGTCCGCGACGCGGTGCGGCCAGGAAGAAGTTTCCTCTTCCCTGGTGAGATCATGAGTTTCGCAGTCCACGTAGGCGTCGAGAATGGTCTCCTGGGCATGCTCGGCGTAGAGCCGCAAGGGATGGTAGATAGTCTGTAAGAACAAGTCTTCTTCGCTGGTGAAGATCGGGGCTATAACGTTGACCATCTGGGCGAGGTTGGCGATCTTGACCGTCTCGCAGTGTCGGAAGAAGATGTTGAGGTAGGTGGCAACAGCCAGCGCGTCAGAGAGGTTGTAGCGTTCCTCCAGGCCGGAGGTCTCGTCCCACTCCCGGAACCACACGTTCCACTCGTCGTAGGCGACGTGGATAGGATGTTCGATCCGCTTCTCGTACCGGGCGCGCTCTATGGTGGCCTTTGCAACGCGAAGCGCGCGATCCGCCTGGTGCGGGGCGAGGACGTTCGACCAGTAGTCGTCGCTGCCGGTGTAAATGTGGACGCTGTGGAAGTCCACGAAAGGAGCGAGACCTTCGATCACCACCCGGTCCCAGTCCGTAAGCCCGCTCAGGCCGCACCCTACGAGCTGGATGTTCGGATCGGTCCACTTCATCACTTTCGCGAACTCACGGGCCTTGCGCACATATTCCTCGGCGGTGAGAGCCCCGATCTGCCACTCTCCGTACATTTCGTTGCCAAGACCCCAATACCTGACGTTGTAGGGCTCCTCGTGCCCGTTTTCGCGACGTAAGTTCGCCCAGTACGTGTCGCCGGCACCGTTGCAGTACTCGACCCAGGCGGCGGCCTCGTCCATCGTGCCGGTCCCCATGTTTACGCAGATGTAGGGCTCCGTGCCCAGCAGGCGGCAGTACTCGATGAACTCGTCCGTGCCGAAGCGGTTCGACTCCTCCGTATGCCAGGCGAGCTCCATTTTCCTCGGGCGTTCCTCGCGCGGTCCGACACCGTCCGTCCAGTGATAGCCGGAGACGAAGTTGCCGCCCGGCCAGCGCAGGATAGGCATCTGGAGTTTCTTCGCCGCCTCCAGCACGTCACTCCGGTAGCCGTTCTCGTCGCTCAGGGAAGGTCTCTCGTCGAAGACGCCGCCGTAGATGCAGCGTCCGAGGTGCTCTATAAAACCACCGAATACACGCCTGTCGAGTTGTCCGACCTTCCGGTCGAGGTCTATCTTGATCCGCGCCAAATCCTTGCTCCTTCCAGGGAGATCGGGTTAGTCATTTTTCCGGGCCGCCACCGCACGAGACGCGCCGCACCAGATGGACCGGCAGCAGGGTGCGCGGCGCAGGTTCTTTCTCCCTACCGTCGATCATGTCGATCAGCAACCGCGCGGCCGTTTCACCGGTGTCGTAGAAGGGCACGTGAACGGTGGTCAACGGCGGGATGGTGTGGGCCGCGAGCGGTATATCGTCACAGCCGACCACCGCACAGTCATCCGGCACACTCATGCCACGGTCGTACAGCGCCGATAGTACACCGAGTGCCATCGTGTCATTCTGGGAGAAGATAGCTGTGATATCCGGCGCCCGCTCCAGCAGTCGCATCGTCGCCCCGTATCCTCCCTCCGGCTCCCACCCTCCGGCCTCCACGAGGTCAGGGTCGAAGGCTACTCCCGCCTCCTCCAGGGCCCTTCTGTAGCCTTTGAGACGGCTGAAGGTGACCCGACGGTCTTCATCACCCCGGACGGTGGCGATACGCCGGTGTCCCAACTCCAGCAAGTGTCGGGTTGCGAGAAAGCCGGTCCTGACGTGGTCGGAGCCGACCACGGGGACGCCTCCTCCGGGAACGTGGTGGAGGCTGACGGTCGGCACCGAGCCGCGGAGCATCTCTCCGATACGGACGTCGTTTTCCAACTGCGGAGCGGCGCTCAGGATGCCGTCCACACGCCGCTCCAGCAGAACTCGTAGATAGCGTCCTGCATCGGAGCCCTTTTCGTTCAGGCTCCCGATGAGTACGCCGTGTTCCCTCCCGCGGGCCTCACGCTCGGCCCCGACCACGAACCGGGCGAGGATATAGTCGCTGAGGTCGCTGGCTATTATCCCTATGGTCGAGGTGCTCTGGGTAACCAGGCTGCGGGCCAGCGCGTTCGGCACGTAGCCAAGCTCACTGGCGGCCTCAAGGATGCGCTCCCTGGTCTCCGTCGAGACCGTACCCTTGCCGTTCAGGACCTTGCCTACGGTCTGGAAGCTCACGCCCGCCCGCGAGGCAACGTCGCGCAACGAAACGTCGGTCAATCTACTTCCCCTCTCCGGTTGTCTATCTAGCCCTTCAGGCCGGTGTTGGCGATGCCCTCGACGATCTGGCGCTGGAAGAACATGAAGATTATCAGGAGCGGCAGCCCGCCGATAACGGCGGCGGCCATGATCTGGGCGTAGTGGATGCCGTAGGCGCTCTGCACCGTCGCCAACCCGAGCGGGATGGTCATCATATCCGTGCTCGTTATTACGACCAGCGGCCAGATAAAGTAGTTCCACGAGAGCACGAAGGTAAAGATGGCGACCGCCGCCATCGCGGGCCGGGCGAGCGGAAGCCAGATCTGCCAGTAGATCCTGAGCCTGCTCGCCCCATCCACCAACGCCGAGTCCTCCAGCTCCTGCGGGATGCCGTCGAAGAATTGCTTGAGGATAAACAGGGCCAGAGGAGAGGCGATCTGGGGCAGTATGATCCCTTGATAAGTATTCAAGAACCCGAACATCTGCATCTCCGAGAACAGCGGGATAATGAGCATCTGCGGCGGGATCATCAACCCCGCGAGTATTACCCAGAACAGCACCCCGCGCCCCCGGAAGGGAACACGCGAGAAAGCGTAGGCGGCGAGGCTGGCGAGCACGAGCACAACAGCGGTAACGATTACCGAGGTGAGTGCGCTATTGAAGAACCACCGCAACATGCTGCTGGCGGCGAAGATTTGCTTGTACGCGTCCAGGGTGAAGGTGGAGGAGATCCAACTGATCGGGACGGCCGTAGTGTCGCTCTCGGGCTTGATGGACGTGTCTACCGCCCAGGCCAGCGGCACGAGCCAGATGAGCGCCATTATGAGCAGCGCCACGAAGGCGACGACCCGCCCGATCTTATCCCGCCGTCCGCCCATGGAGGCCTCCTGGACGGCCGGGGACTTCTGCTGCACGTCCGGTGCGGCGTTTCGTGTCTCTACTGCCATCAGGCGGCCTCCCTCCTGTTGCTGTACATGAACCAGGCCACGGACGCGGCGAGGATGACAAAGAAGAATACGGCCGAGACCGCCGAGGCGAATCCCACCCGGTAGTTGGTGAAACCCTGGTCGTAGAAGTACTCTATTACCGGCCGGGTACTGAAGTTAGGCCCGCCGTAGGTCATTATGTAGATCTGGTCGAAGACCTTTAGCGACGCGAGGATTTGCAGGGTGAGCACTAGGATCGTGGTGCGCTTGAGCAACGGGATCGTGATCCAGCGCGTCTGCGCCAGGGGAGTCGCCCCGTCCACGGCCGCCGCGTCGTAAAGCTCCCGGGGTATCTCCTGCAACCCGGCCAGGTAGAGCACGAAGTTGAACCCGACGGTCCACCACACGGTCATAATGACTATCGAGATCATGGCGACGTTGGCGTCGGTGAGCCACCCGACATTTCCGAGTCCTATCACCCCGAGGTAGCTGCTGATCAGCCCGAATCCCGGCTGATAGAGCCAGATCCAGATCAAAGCCGCTACCGAGACCGGCAGGATAAACGGCGCGAAGAACGTGAAGCGGAAGAACCACTGCGCGAACCGGATGCGGTTGGTCAGCATCGCGAACACGAGCGCTATTATGACCAGCGGCGGGGTGCTCAAGATCGTAAACAATGCCGTGTGCCACAGCGAACTCCAGAAAGCCGGGTCGCTGAATAGTTCCTTGTAGTTGGCGAGGCCCAGGAACTGCGAGCCTCCGGCTCCAACCAGGCTGTTGTAGGTGAAGCTCATCTCGAACATGCGGAGGACGGGATATATCAGGAAGATGGCGTAGGCCACCAGGAACGGCGCCACGAAACCCCATCCGATCAGCTCGTCCCGCCAGCGTGTCCCCGTTCCTTCGGCCCTGGTGCCACGTTTTAGCGGGGCCTGCCTACTGCTTTGCTGTACCGCCATACTCTATATCCCCTTTCGGCGCCGTCTCTCCGTACTCAAATCGGCTTGGGCGTGTTGACCAGCTTCTGGAGATCATTCCGGAACTGATTGACGCCTTTCGTCGGCGAGAGTTGCCCGGCCATCACCACCTGGAATATCCCGGAGGCGATTATCTCTAACTGCGATCCCGAGCCGCTGAACCAGGCGACAGGGTCGATCACCACGTCCTTGGCCGCGCTTGCGTAGTTGGATTGCGGTTTCAGGCTCCGGTACGCCCTGGTATCTAGCACCGGCTGGTAAGCTGGAATGTGGCCGCCCTTTGCCCAGGTCAGGCTGTTCTTGAGCATGGAACTAATGAACTCCAGAGACCTCTTCTTGCTCTCCGGATCCACACCTTTCGGAATTACAAAAGAGTGACGGTCGGCCTGGGCGAGATGGCTGCCGAACACGTTGGGGAATGGAACCATGTTGAAGTTCATCTTCGCGTCCTGGAAGGTAGTCACTTCCCACTCCCCGTTCCAGTAGAAACCTGCCTGCCCACTCTGGAATGTCGCCACCGAACCGCCGTAGTCCATGCTCGCGGGCAACACCTTGGCGTCGAGCGTGAGGTTCGCCATGAACTCCAACGCCTTCTCGGCCTTGGACTGGTCCAGCACGACTTCCTTCGCGTCAGGTGAGAGTATCTTGCCTCCCATCTGACTGTAGAGACTGTAGAACAGGCGCCAGTTTCCGGACGGGTCGTTCGACGGATAGAACGACAGGCCCCAGGCTCCCGTCACCTCTTTCGCCTTCTTCAATGCCTTGATGATCTCATCAGGACCCTGTAGCGGCTTGAGCTTGTCGTTCGAGTCCAGGAGCCCGGCTTTCTTGCAAACGTCTACGTTGTAGTACTGGACGAACGGGTGTGTATCCAGGGGTACGGCGTAGATCTTGCCCTGGTACTTGGCGCTGTCTAGTACCTCGGGCAGGTACTTGTCAGGTCCGATGCCGTACCGGGAAAGCTCGTCCGGGTGCAGAGGCTCCAGAAGACCCGCGGGGGCGAAACTCCCCTTGCGCGAGATGTGCATGATGGCAACATCGGGAGGGCTGCCGCCGACCGTAGCCATTGCGAGCTTGGTGTAGTAGGGAGCACCCCAGGCGAGCGTTATCGACTTGAGCCCCAAATCCGGGTGGCCCTTTCGGAACTTGCTCTCCATAGTCCCAAGACGGGCGCCGTCTCCCCCACCGAACAGGTTCCAGAACGTGACGATCTGCTTGCCGCCCCCGATCAAACCAACCGAAGGCGAACACGACGATAGAGCTACCCCACCCAATCCTGCGGCGGCGCCGTACAGAAACCGCCTCCGGCTGATGGATCTTTCACTGCGCCACCCTGGATGTTCACCCTGGTTGGACATCTCTCCTCTTTTCTTTTGGCGAACCTTCGCCTTCCACCTGGCCGGACTATAAACCCTGGTGTCTGAGGCTGTCAAGCGGGCTGGTAAGTTTCCGTACCTTCCGGGAAGGTACAGGGGAGGTTCTTATTTGTTTGCGGCTGCTTCCACCCGCTCGAAAGCGCGGTTGCAGTAGTGGTAGATCAGGTACGCCGTTACGCTTCCGGTCAGGATCAGGGTGAGCGGTACCACGTAAGAGATGGCGACGGCGATCGCCAGGATCAACAGGCACCGGATGGTGATTCCGAGCTGGCTTATGGACAACAGGAACGAGTTCTTGAGCACTGTTTGCCATCCGGCGTCGTAGTGGACCATCACCGGGAACAGATAGAGCGAGGTGAACGTGTAGAGGAGAAGCATAATCGCCAGCAGGGAACCAAAGACTGTTTTCGGGAGAGGCGCCATCTGGACGACAAGGTATAGGTCAAGGCCGAGTCCAAGGCCAATGAGGGTCCACAAAAGCCCAATCCCGAAGCTCTGTTTGAAGTTCTCCCGGAACCGGGCAACGAAGACCCCGAGGATTCCGGTGTCGCCCTTCCTGACCCAGTCTCTGGTGACGCCGAACATGGCGGTCGTGGCAGGGTAAATCGTGATGACCGGAAGGCAAGAGACTAGCCAGATCAGGTCGAGTATCAGGAGGTTGGTGAACACTTCCAACCACCGATAAAGCCTGCTGTCCAGCACGTTCACACCCCCGCTGAATTCGTTGCCTATCCCGAAGGTAGTCTACACCTGACTGAAGGTCTAACGGGACCGTAACCAGACCTGCATGGCGCCGGGCTCGCGGTTGGCCCAAGCGTAGTACGGGACAGCGGTTATCCGGGTCGCATCATCTTGCTGAACGTCCGCGTGGGCCTGGACCGTACGGTAGAGGCGACCATCCCACTCCTCATCCGGGGCTTCCGTCCGGGCGTGTCCTTCGAGTACGCTTACACCGCCGAGCAGATCGGGGCGGAAGTGATCCAGGAAGTCCTCTCCAGCGGTCAGGACAAGATCACGCAGATTCAGCGCAGGGTTATCCGCCTGCTCCACGCAATAGAGTAACGGCCCGCGCATGAGGGCGACCCGGCCCGCGTTCTCGGTTACGTAAGGATGAGACTCGACGCACCGGACGGGCATCGGGAGCGTAACTCGCACCGTATCACCGGGTCGCCAGGCGCGCCGGACCTCCGCGTAAGAGCCCGGAGATACAGACCCATCGAACGGTTCTCCGTTCACCTCGATCCCGGCTCCCGTCTCGCACCAGGAAGGGATACGAAGCATAAGGGCGAATTCACCCTCCCCGTTTACCTCGACCTCGACGTTCCCGTCCCACGGGTAGCTCGTGCGTTGTCTCACTTTGATGACACGCTTCTCATTGAGGTGAATCTCCGCCTCACCTTCAGCATACAGGTGTACCCAGACGGACTCATCGGAGACGCCATGGAAGTATCCGGGGAGTGAAACGAGCAGCCGGGCGATGTTCGGGGGGCAGCAGGCGCATCCAAACCAGGGCTGGCGACGGTGCTCTCCATCGTCGGTGAGTGGATTCTGGTAGAAGTAGTTCTGACCGTCGAGCGACAGTCCGGGCAGGACAGCGTTGTAGAGCGTGTGCTCCATCAGGTCCGCGTAGCGGGCGTCGCCGTCGAGCATCAGCATCCGCCAGTTCCACATCACGCTACCTATGGCGGCGCAGCTCTCGGCGTAGGCACGGGCGCTGGGCAACTCGAAGTCCCTGCCGAACGACTCCTCATCGTAGCGCGACCCGATGCCGCCGCTGACATACATCCGGCGCGTAGTCACATTGTCCCATAGCCTCTCCAGCGCCCGGAGAACTTCTTCGTCTCCGGTCTCGGCGTAGGCGTCGGCGGCCCCGGCGTAGAGGTAGACGGCGCGCACGGCGTGGCCCACGGCTTCATCCTGACCTTGAAAGAGTTTGTGGTCCTGGTGGTACTCACCTCCGCCTATGAGGCCACGTCCCCGCGCGTCGAGAAAGTAACGTGCCTGCTCCAGATATCGATACTCTCCGGTGTCGCGATAGAGTTCGACCAGGGCCATCTCTATCTCCTCGTGGCCCCCGACGCCCTCCTTCTTATCGCTCTTTTCAAGCCCGAACACCTGGCAGATATGGTCCGCGAGCCTGCGGGCAACGTCGAGTAGGAGCTCGTTTCCGGTAGCGCGGTGGTGGGCCACGGCGGCCTGAATCAGGTGCCCCGCGCAGTAGAGTTCGTGCATATCGCGCAGGTTCGTCCAGCGCTCGGAAGCTTTATCTAACATGAAGTAGGTATTCAGATAACCGTCCGGCTGCTGGGCGTCCTCGACCTCGGAGATCGCGACGTCCACCATCCTTTCCAATTCAGGGTCCGAGCCGGCGGCGAGTTCCCAGGAGGCTGCCTCCAGCCACTTATAGACATCCGAGTCGTTGAAGTAGATACCCTGGAAAGGCGCGTCCAGCTTGCCGGATGCGCGCCGGAAGTTGTCCAGGCGCCCCGTGCTCTCCAGGAAATCGTACTGCGAGGGTAGGGTAACTTTGCGGTTGATCCGCCGCCGCGGCTCCCACAACCCATCCAAAAGCCGTACGTCGGTCAGCGGCAAGGATTTCAGGCGAGAGTGCGGGCTTCGGGAAGTATCGACCACCACGGACGGTCGCTGTGTCGAGTCAAGCATGGGACGCCGTCTCTACCACTGATGGTGGACCTGTTCACGGATGCTCTGGTCATAGACCTCTCGAATGCGGTTCATGTCCTCGTCAGAGATCGGTGACAAATCCGCCGCCGTAATGTTGTCTTCCGCCTGCTCGGGGTGTTTGGCTCCAGGGATGGCGCAAGAGACGGCCGGGTGCATGAGAAGCCAACGAAGGGCGAGCTGCGCCAGAGTATGTCCTTCCGGGACGAACTGCTTTAGTTCCTCGGCAGCCTCCAGACCGGTCTCGAAGTCGACGCCGGCGAAGGTCTCGCCCTTGTCGAACGCTTCACCCTCACGGTTGAAGTTCCGGTGGTCGTCCTCGGGGAACTGGCGGTCGGCGCTCATCTTGCCGGAGAGGAGGCCGCTGGCGAGCGGTACGCGGACGATAATGCCGGTGTCGTGTTCTTCGGCTAGCGGGAAGAACTCCTCAGCCGGCTTCTGGCGGAAGATGTTGAAGATGATCTGGACGGTCTTCACCCCCGGATATTCGAGAGCCATCCTCGCTTCCTCGACCTTCTCGACGCTCACGCCGTAGTTCTTGATCTTCCCGGCCTCTTGCAAGAGCTCAAGAGCCTCAAAGGTCTCGTCTTGGCGGTACGTTTCGGTTGGCGGGCAGTGGAGTTGAAGCAAGTCGAGGGCCTCTACTCCGAGGTTCTTCAGGCTCCGCTCGACGAAGGCGGAGAGGTTTTCGTGGTTGTAGCCCTCGGCGGTTTGGGGGTCGAGGCGGCGTCCGGCCTTGGTGGCGACGAAGAGCTCCTCGTCTCGTTCCTTTAGCAGCCGGCCAATAAGCTTTTCGCTGCGGCCGTCGCCATACACATCGGCCGTATCGAGGAAGTTGACGCCGAGGTCCACAGCGTGGTTGAGGGTGGCGTAGGCGTCGTCGTCGCCGACCGAGCCCCAGTCACCTCCGAACGCCCAGGTTCCGAGGCTAATCTCCGACACGCGCATACCAGTTCGTCCCAAGTTACGGTACTCCAAGGCTACCTCCCAAGGTAATAGTGTTTGATCCGTGACATCAGTCTACGGGACTTTGTCCCTTTGCGATTTCGGCGTCGGGGTCCGAGAGGAGATGGCCGATCTCGTTTCTGTAAATGAATGTTGCCGGCTCCGCGCCGCCTGACGGAACCTCCATCTCTGTTATGGAGCAATTGTCCAGCCTCATGTGCTCGTAGGGCCAACCATCTCCGGTTTCCTTGAGTAGGTGCGAGAGGATCCAGGCGAGCGCCCCGCCGTGCGACACCACGATGACAGCACCCCTCTCCTTCCGGTGAGTCCCTAATATGCGGTCCGCTTCGGCTGATGTACGCGCGGCGACCTGATGCCCACTCTCCCCGCCGGGCCACGCATAACCCAAGCCGTCGTCTCTGAATCGTGCCGCTTCATCTGGGAAACGCTCCGCCCACTCCTCGAAACGGTATCCTGCGGCGTCCCCTACGTCCACCTCGGCGAGGCCCGCACGCGGCACGGGCTTCATGTGGAGCGCATCGCCGATGGCGCGCGCCGTTTCGCAGGCGCGCCGGTACGGGCTAGTGTAGATAGCCGACACCCCGGTCCGACCGCCCAGGTGAGCAGCCAACTCACGCGCCTGCCGCCTGCCGCGCTCCGTGAGCGGGTCCTCTGCCCCCTGAAGCTCCCGCCGCAGGTTGCCCTCGGTCTCACCATGACGCACAAGCAGCAGCCTCATCTTTCTTGTCTCCTTTGGCTTAGTCTCCCAGGCTACCTCTTCGGATAACATCAGCGTACCAGCGGGCGCTCATCTTCGGGATGCGCCGCTGCGTACCGTAATCCACGTACACGATACCAAATCGCCTGGAGTAGCCCTCCGCCCACTCGAAGTTATCCAGAAACGACCAGACCATGTAGCCGCGAAGGTCCACACCTCGCTCCATCGCCTCGCGCGCCGCCCGGAAGTGGGCGTCGAGAAAAGCGACGCGCTCCTCGTCGTCCACTTCTCCCTCGGGGTCGACGTAATCGTGGACAGCGACACCATTTTCGGTGACGTACATGGGGAGCTGCGCGTACTCCTCGTGGAGCCGGACGAGAAGCTCCGTGAGACCGTCGGGCTCCACGGGCCAACCCATTGCGGTCGTCTCGACGCCGGGCGTGCGGACCGTGGCGGCGTCGAGATCCGCGAAGCGCATGGCGGTCTTGAGGTCCGAGCCTCGACTGTCACTTACGACGGTATGGCGAAAGTAGTAGTTGACCCCGAGGAAGTCCAGAGGCGCGGAGATGGTTTCCAGATCGCCATCGCGAACGAAGGAGAAGTCGCTGTCAGAGGCGTAGTGGTCCAGCATGTCTTGCGGATACTCTCCACGGAACAACGGGTCCAGGAAGATCCTGTTGGCGTTGCCGTCTACCCGGCGAGCCACCTCCACGTCAGCAGCATCATCGGTCGCGGGACGAACCGGCGAGAGGTTCAGCGTAACGCCGAGGTGGCTGTCCTCGCGGCCGGCGGAGCGCATCGCCTCCAGGGCGAGGCCGTGGCCGAGCAATAGGTGGTGGGTCGCGGCGAGGGCCTTGCTCGTGTCTTTTATGCCAGGCGCGTGGACACCGGCCCCGTAGCCGAGCCAGGCGGAGACCCAGGGCTCGTTCAGTGTGATCCAATAAGCCACAGAGTCGGCAAACTCCTCGTAGACGACGCGGGCATACTCCGCGAACCGCTCGCTGGTCTCTCGACTCGTCCAGCCGCCCCGGTCCTCCAGCGCCTGGGGCAGGTCCCAGTGGTAGAGCGTGAGCATCGGCTCGATGTCCCGTTCCCTCAAACCATCCACCAGCCGACGATAGTAGTCGAGGCCCTTCTGGTTGGCTTGGCCGCTACCTTCAGGTTGGATGCGGGCCCAGGCTACAGAGAAGCGGTAGGCTTTTATGCCGAGCGAGGACATCAGGTCGAGGTCTTCTTCGAGACGATGGTATTGGTCGCAGGCAGTGTCACCGGTGTCACCGTGGGTCACCTTGCCGGGGGTGTGGGAAAAAGTATCCCAGATAGAGGGACCGCGCCCGTCCTCTTTTACGGCTCCTTCTACCTGGTAAGAAGCCGTTGCCGTACCCCAAAGAAAGTTATCCGGAAATTGTACCGTCATGTTCACTCCTTACTCCGTCTTTGTTAGATAGGCGCGGGATCGCACCTAGATACTGGACCCAGAATCAGCAGATAGGGCTCTTGTTCAAGGCGTGTTGGTACCCGACCTGGCGGCGCGGCGTTGCGGCGAATCCTCCGTGAGCTGCATCAGCTCGATATCGTTGCCGTCAGGGTCCTGGATCCAGGCCTGCAAGTTGCCGTCCAGCCCTTCCATGGGCTCCCGATCTATCTTCACGCCCTCTCCACGCAGGCGCTCGACGGCGGCGCCCAGGGCTTCGGTCAGCAGACAAACGTGCATGAAGCTCTGAGTGCAGCCGGAGTCGGGCTCCGGTCCTCCGGGGAACACCTCGATAAACCGGTCACCGGCGACGTGCAGGTAGACGAGCAGGAGCGAGCCGTCATCGTGGTGCAGGCGGAAAGCCTCCTCAATTCCAAACAGCCGGTAGAAAGCGAGCGTCTTTTCGACGTCGTGTACCGCGAAGGCGGGGTGTCCGAGGTCGGAGATCATACCCTCTCCTCTCCGGCGGACTGGTCAACCAGTTCATATACCCGGACACCAAAAGGCCGAAGCTCGACCGGCAGCGGTGCCGGCTCATCACCGGAAAGCTCCACGAGGCTCGTTTCTTCCGGGAGATCCGGCGACACCGACACCTCCTCTTCAGACTCACTTATGAGCCACACGAACCGCCGTCCGTCTTCGTGCACGAGCAAATCCGCGAACACGTCCGGCCTGTCGATGCCCACCGGAAGCTCGACTCCCGCCCGGGAAGAGAGCGCCCGGTACAAACGGCGGGCGTCTTCCGGGTTGGCCCGCGCCCGCGAGGCGGCCAGATACTCGAGCGGGTAAGTCGAAAGGACGATGCTCCCCCCGCCTACCACACGCTCCAGGAGCGCCGGTCTGCCATGTCCATCAGTCGCCAGGACCCGTGCCTCCGTCGGCCGCACCGGCAGAAAGGCCCGACCATGCTCGTTGCCCGACACCCGGAAGGTGAGGCTCTCGCCGGCCTGTATGTCGCCGAAGTCTCTCTCGAAGGTCCACGATACAGTATCGTCCTCGATAGGATCCACCAGTCCATAGCGAAGCCCGCTCTCCACCCCGAAGAACTCCTCCGGTGACGGATGCCAGAGCCCTCGCTGCACCGGCACGTCGCCGGGGAAGTAAGAGACGTAGACCACCGCGCCTTCGCGGGCCCGCTCCTCCAGAGTTTCCCAGGATGGACCGGTAAGCTGTTTGGTGGACGGGACGAGGATGAGTTTCGATTCGGGGATACCCTCACGCTCTCTCACGAGCGCTGGGGCGAGGTCGGCTTCTTTTGCGGTTACGTAGGACTGGAGCAGTACGCGCCGGATGGCGGACCGCTCTTCCTCGACGGTAAAAGAATAGTCCGTCTCCAGGTAAGAGGAGACCACGATGGCAACCTCCGAAGGCGGCCTCTCGCACTTCTCGATCTCTATGTCGTCGAGTACCTTTCGGAATTGCTGAAGTTCCAGGAGCGGCGCCTTTGGCGTACCATCGGTGCGGGTGATGCCGAAGTTCAGCTCGAAGGGGTGGTGACGGTAAGGGTCCTGGGCGGTGAGGTCGAAGTCGGTATTGTTCCAAGAGATCCAACCAACCGTTCCGGCCAGTAGGGAAGTATGCAACACCTGCCGGTAGTAATCACCCGCGTGCTCGTCGGAGACGAAGCTGCTGGTGACGCCGAACTCTTCCAGGACGACGGGCTTGCCGAAGTGGCCTGCGAGCTCGCAGTTAAAAGCCGCCGTCAGGTGTTGGCGGACCGGGTCATCTCCCATCGGATAAACGTGCGGCCCCATGAAGTCTACGGTCGGGGCGATGTCTCGCAGCCTGAATCCGTTGTCGCTTCCGGTGACCTCCATCCCCCAGGCGCCGTCTCCCAGAGAGACCGGCTGGGTAGCGCCGGAAGCCCGAACGGCCTGGACCATAATCTCAGCCCAACTCTTGCCGTAGTCGGGGGTCGTCGGGCCGCCGTAGATGGGCATCTCGTTTGAGATCAACCACCCAGCCACCGCCGGATGGTCCTTGAACCTCCGGCTCATCTCCCGGATAAAAAACGCTTGCTGGCCCAGCACCCATCCGTCGGCGTACAGGTCCCTGTCATTCCTCCAGGAAACGTCCCAGTTCTCCCCGGACATGTGGCCGACTATGAAGGTCGGGATCGTGGCAACGCTCTCCTCTTCGCAGAGGTCCAGGAACAGGGCGTAGCGTTCCACGTAGGTCTCGTCGATGGTGTCCGGCTCGGGCATAAAATCCGGCCAGTAAAAGAAAGAACGGGTCAGGTTGAGACCGTGGTCGCGCAGTACTTTCAGCTCCTCACGAACGACTCTCTTGTCGAAAGAGCGCCACATAAGCGGCCCGCCCGCCCGCGACCAGTAGTTTGCCCCGAGCCAGGTGCGCGGGGTGGTATCGCTCGGGAGCTTGTTCATCGGTCTCTCTATCATCTAACCTCCGTTTTCATGGTGTGGGGTGATTACGTACTAGCCTTTCACGCCGCCGGCCGTCAGCCCCTGGACCAGGTACTTCTGCAGCGCCAGGAAACCGGCGACCACGGGGATGCTGACCACGATAGAGGCGGCCATGAGCTGGTTCCAGTAGACGTTCGACTGGCTCGCGTAGTTCCTCAGGCCGATGGCGAGCGTACGGGTGGCCTCGGTGGTCAGGGCGGAGGCGAAGAGGACCTCGCCCCATGCCGTCATGAAGGAGAAGATCGCCACCGCCACGATACCGGGCATGCTTATCGGCACGAGCACCCTGAAAAGAGCGCCGACGGCGGTGGTACCGTCTACCATCGCGGCCTCTTCCAGCTCTCGGGGGATGGAGTTGAAGTAACCGACGAGCATCCAGATCGAGAGCGGCAACGCGAAGGTCAGGTAGGTGATGATGAGGCCGATGCGTGAGCCGTAGAGTTGCACGCCGAAGGTCTGATCTATGTTGACGAAGATGATGAACAGCGGCAGGAGAAACAAGATGCCGGGGAACATCTGCGTGGAGAGCACCACCAGCCGGAAAGGGTTTCGCCCACGGAAGCGGAAGCGGCTTATCGCGTAGGCTCCCAGTATGGCGATCATCACGGAGATCACCGTGGCGCTCACGCAGACGATCACGCTGTTTAAGAAGTATCGGGCGAGCGGGACGGTGCTCCATATCTGGATGTAGGGCTCGAAGGTGACGCGCGAGGGGATCCAGCGAAAGGTTGATTGTACGTCCTGGAGAGGCTTGATCGAGGATATGACGATCGTGTACAGTGGGAAGAGCGTGATCAGGGCGAAGAACAACAGCCCGATCACCCTGAGCACCCCGTAAATTTTGCTTTCACGCATTCTCTTCACTCCCCACCCTAAGAAGACGGATATAAACCACGGACACGATCAGCAAAAACAGCAAGAGCAGCGTGGACATCGCAGCCCCGAGCCCGAAGTTGAGGTTCACGAATGAGTTGACGTAGATATGCAGCGAGAGCAGGTCCGCCGAGGCGGGCGGCGACTGCCCGAAGAGTATGTAGGGTGTGTTGAAATCATTGAACGTCCACAGGAACGTCACCAGCACCACCACGGCGCTTACCGGCCGGAGCAGGGGCAGCGTAATTGAGCGAAACTGGCGCCATATAGAAGCGCCGTCCACGCTCGCCACCTCGTAGAGGTCCGGGGGTATGTTCTGCAGCGCGGCGAGCAGGAGCAAGAAGGCAAAAGGCCAGGTACGCCACAGGGCGGTCATCACAATGCTCCAGAAAGCGTTGCCTCCGAGGAGCCAGAACGGAGGACTGTCCACGAGGTGCAAGTTCTTGACGAGCAACGTATTGACCGACCCATCCTGCTGCTGGAGCATGAACTGCCAGGCGATCACCGTCACGTAGATGGGGAGCGCGTAAGGGATCAGAAACAGCGTCCTGAACCATCCCCGTCCCCGGAACTCGCTATTTACCAGAATCGCCGCCGTCAACCCCAGGAGCCAACTACCCACTACTATCAGCACCGTGTAGGCGGAGGTGATGAGGAAAGAGTGAAGTAAAGAGCTGCCGATAGGCCCACCGATGTCGAGCCCTATCTTGAAGTTGTTGAAGCCCGAGAAGGGTGCCTGGGCCCAGTTGCGGATGTAGAGGGAGGTCAGTGCCAAGAAGCTTATCACCACCCCGAAGATCATCGGGATGACGTGGACCAAAAGCTCGAAGATGACCGCCGGTATCACCAGCAGATAAGGCAACGCGTGCGGCCCTAAACGCCGGCGTAGGCCTCTCCTCCGGCGCGGTGGCGGGGATCCGCCTTCGTCCCGCGCCTCCGCGTCCTTACGGCTCCGCGTTGTGCTCACTCCTAGCTCCCGCCGCCCGCTGCCATCTGCTGGTTGGCAGACGTCAACTCTCTCTTGACGTCTTTCTCGGTCACTTTTCCGGTCGCGGCTTTGGCGAACAGGTTCTTCACCGCCCCGCCGATCAGTGTCTCCATCTGCCCCTCGTCGGCGACCAGGGGCATCGGTTCGGAATTATTGGCGTATATATCCTGAAACACCTTGGTCGTGGGATCCTGGAACGCCGGGTCAGCGGCGGCCTCTTTTGTCACGGGCAGCGAGCCGAACTTCTGGTTGAGCATGACCTGCATCTTCTTGTCCGTCATGAACTTGACGAACTTCAAGGCGGCGTCTTTGCTCTGGGTATTCTTGAAGATGCTCATGTTGATCCCGGCCGTGTGGGACATGACCGGCTTGCCGCCGGGAGGTAGCGGCTCCGGAACCGGGATGTGGGCCACGCCATACTCACTCTTCTTCATCCCGTTACTCTCGAGGTTGGACGTGGCGTTCTTTTGCCACATGATCATGGCTACTTTGCCTTTGGCGAAATCAGAGATGGAGTTCGTACCCGAGCTGTACTGGGCATCCTGCTTGGACACTATATTGTCTTTAGCCATGAAGTCCACGTACTGCTTGACCGCCCGTACTATCGGCGGGGAGTCGAAGGTCGGTTTTCCACTCTTGTCGAAGAGGTTCCCGCCCTGCTGACGGCCGAGGATGAACGCCCAGTGCGCATTCTCCGTAATGCTCGCCGCTTCGAGGGCGAGCCCCCACTGTTTAGGCGGCTTGGTGAGCTTCTTGGCGACTGCGAAGAACTCGTCCCAGTTCTTCGGCGGACCCTGTATCCCAGCCTGCTTGAACATAGCCTTGTTGTAGAACAAGCCGTAAGAGAGGCCGTATATCGGCACCGAAGGGTAAGGTTCCTTGGAACCGGAGGTGTTGTAAGCCGTCTCGACGAACTTGTCCTTGCCCCCTATGGCATCGAGCGTATTCGAATCGAAAGGCAAGAACGCGCCGGTCTTCTGGAAGGTGGGAGACCAGGTATTGCCTATGTTCAGGTTGTCGGGGCCCTGGCCGCTGGATATGGCCGTGGTGATCCTGTTGAACAGGTCCGGCCAGCCGATGACCTGGAGGTTGGACTTGACGCCGTCCTGCGACTTGAAGGTCGACAGCACCCCGTTAAGTATCTTCTGGTCGTCTTGTATGGTCGGGGCCTGATTGCTCGCCCAGTACGCGATCTTCTTGCTGTTGCCCGAGGAAGACTGCCCTCCCCCGCCACAACCAGCCACACCCAGCAAGGTGGCGCCCGCAAACGCACCCCCGCTAACCTTCAGGAAATCACGACGCGTGAGGCTTTTAGCCATCACATTCTCCTTTCCACACGGATCAGCCCAAATCCCCTTCGAGACCGACCAGTTTGTTCCCCTACTCGGTAGTTTGTTGACGAGGGATGACCTCCATGCTCCAATGGCAGCAAGGAGGTTTTGCCATGACCAGACGTCTGCCCACCGATCCCGCACCCGGTCCGCTCGAAGAATATGCTGCCTGCTTCGACGACCTCTTCGCCACTCTCGCCCAACGCCAGGCCTTTCGCCGCTAT
>JBBPZT010000133.1:0-28646 GCA_038198625.1 Rubrobacterales bacterium | reverse complement strand
TCGAAAAAGCCCGCCACCTCGCTTCCGTTGACTCCCGCATGAAAGAGTTGATGATGGCTAACATTATTGACTCCTTCGGTCCGTGAAAAACGAACAACGCCGAGACCCCGTCTTACCGGACCTACCGGAAATAGAGCGCTACATCCTCAACGTCCCTGATTTCCCCCGTCCCGGCATATCCTTCAAGGACATAACTCCCCTCATAGAAGACGGGGCCGCCCTCCACGGTGCCGTGGAGGCACTCGCAAGCGCCGTAGAAGGCATCGAGTACGATCGCGTGCTCTCCGCCGAGGCCCGCGGCTTCGTCTTCGGCACTGCTCTCGCCTATCACGCCAGAAAAGGGCTTATACTAGCCCGCAAAGGTGACAAGCTCCCCCGCAAGACTATCTCCGCAACTTACGAACTAGAGTACGGAACCGATACCCTCCAGGCCCACGCCGACGCTATCCCGCCCGGTGCCCGCGTTCTCGTCACGGACGATCTTCTTGCCACCGGCGGCACTGCCCGTGCCATGTGCGAGCTGGTCGAAAACGCCGGAGGTATAGTTGCTGGAACAGCCTTCTTGATAGAGCTCACCTACCTTAAGGGCCGCGAGAAGCTCTCACCCTACAAAGTAGTCTCGGTGATCAGCTACGATGACCCCTCCAAGTAACCTCCCCGATAGGATCATAGCGACTGAACCAGCCTCCCCAGACCTGGCTGGCTCGCCCTCGGTAGAGAGACTAATCTCCATATACTTGCGCACCCTGACCAGCCCACAAACCATAAAAACATATAATACAGAGATAAAGATGTTCGTCTCTTATTTAGAGCAAAACCTGGGCAAAGAGCTTTCCAGCGTTAATGCAGAAGATGTTTCTTTATATAGGGAGCATCTGATAAAGGAGTACTCACCAGCTACAGCTGCGAAGAAGCTAACGACCATGCGGAGGTTCCTGATCTTCACCTACATGGGCGGAGAGACCACCGTGAACCCGGAGGCCCTTCGGTTCTTCGCCAAGAGCCCGCGCGTTCGGCAGGATCCATCCTACAACGTGCTCACCGATGCCGAGCTATCGCGTATGCTCAACGCCGCTCGGTCTAGTAGCTATCGTGACTATGTGCTGCTCGTAGTGATGGCCGGTTGTGGCTTGCGCGAGGCCGAAGTCGTGGGAGTCAAGGTGGGGGACTTCCGCGAGGTGGGGGAGGACCAGGTCCTCCTGCGCATCCTGGGCAAGGGCGACAAGGTTCGCAACGTCTCGATTTCCCCTGACCTCTGGCAACTAGTCCAGCGCTTCGTACTTCTAGCAAGCCGGAGCTTCACCTCATACACCGACGCCCGCAAACCACTCTTCGCTTCGAGAGAAGGGAAAGACAAGCCTCTGACGACCCGCATGATCCGCTACCTGGTCAAGAAATACGCCAACGCCGCTGGAATAACCAAAGCGATCTCCCCACACTCAATACGCCACACCGTCGGTACCAACATGGCCATAAACGAAGCACCTCTACTTATAATACAGCAATTTCTTGGTCATGAGGATCCTAAAACAACGATGAGATACATAAGGCGAGCAGAAGAACTGGCAAGCAAAGCCTACCAGTACAACACTCTACCCAAGGCATAGGCAATATAAGGCGAGAATCTAGTCCTGTACTCTAGTTTCCGAGAATTGTACTTATCGGAAACTGACAATAATCTTACGTCCTACTCAGGACGTATCTAAGAAATAATTCACTCTCAATGACGGCTGCTGAGGTAAGTTCCAAACGTAGACCGAGAGCTTCTGTTGGGAGGTTTAATGATCTTCCTACTATAGTAGGTGCTGTCGAAGGGCCGCCGATTATAGTAGGAGAAATGGTAAGGAAGATCTCATCTACGAGATTGGCTCCCAGTAGTGAGTAGTTGATCGAAGGCCCTCCTTCTACAAGGAGGTAAGAGACCGAGTAGTATTTTCTCAATACCTTTAACACCTTCGTCAGGTCTAGGTCTCTTTTTTCAACTGCTTCCTCTTCCAACATTGTTGTCGAGGTAAAAGTATTATGTGGCTTTGGCTCGACCAGGTTGGTTAGTGGGAGGTTTTTGTCGCGACTCATGATCACAGCGAGAGGTTGGCTGCTTTTACCGCGGGAAGTGCGGAGTTGCGAGAGTTGTTCGGGGACTCCGAGGGAGATTTTCTCCGCGAGGAGGGTACCGGAACCTATCATGACAGCATCGGCTAGCACTCGAAGGTTTCTCATCACCCTCCTGTCCGAGCGACTGCCTATGCCTAAGACGCGTCCAGAGACAGCAGCCTTGCCGTCAGCGCTGCTGACCATGTTGATGAAAACATAGGGTCTGTCTTGTGGTGGATCCGGCAAACTCAGGTCCAGGTATAGCTCTTCGGGAGAAAATTCTCTAAGAGGCGGAGGAAATAAAGCGCGCATTCGTTTTTCGGTCACGATACCTTGAAAGGTGAGTATTTGAAGGCGATGGTGTTGGGAAGGCTCACGTCGAGTAGAACGCCCTCTGGAGTGTGTCTCGAAGCGTGTATCTCAGCGAGGCCATAAAGTCGTCCCGCAAGACCGTATTCCGAGTGTGGGATCAATATCTCCATTCGCTCTCTACCAGATGATATCTCTGAATGTATAGCGTTCAGCAAATCCCCGACATCTTCGGTGGCGCTTATGGTCACGGCATCCGGGTAAAGGTTCGAGACCTTCTCCCTGTCTATGTCAGATAGGAGATCTGTCTTGTTCAAACAAAGTATCGTACTCTGAGCTGAAGATCCATCCTTTTCCGTATCGGGGGACGAAAGCTCGGACAAAGTGCGTCTGACGGTGCTTATCTCGTCTTCCAATGAAACACTACTCGCATCAGCGCACAGGACGAGTATGTCAGCATCCCTGGCGGCTTCCAGCGTGCTCGTGAAGGAGTGAACAAGCTGCGTAGGTAGCTTTCTTATAAAACCGACCGTATCGGTGAGCGCGAAATCAGGGCTGCCTGATTCCTCACCACTCACAAGACGAGTTGTTGTCTCCAGAGTCTCGAAAAGACGGTCTCTGGTTGATCTGCCCGCGCCGCTTAGAGCGTTGAGGATCGTAGTCTTGCCAGCGTTTGTGTAACCTACGAGAGATACCATTGGGGGGCCTCCCCTCTTGAGTCGGGCGCCCTGGGTCTCTCTAGCAGACTTCTCCTGGCGAAGTCGTCTGTTTATAATATCAATACGTTCACGTATCACCCGACGGTCGTATTCGAGCTGCTGCTCACCTGGGCCGCGGGTACCAACACCGCCACCGAGACGGCTAAGGGAGACGTTGCGACCCTTGATCCTGGGGAGCCGGTACTCCAGGTCAGCCAACTCTACTTCCAGGCGGCTTGCGCGGTCTCTCGCGTGGGACTCGAAAATACGAATAATGAGCTCTGTACGGTCCACGATCGGGGCTCCCGCATCTTTCTCGAGCAGCCGAGATTGAGAGGCGCTGAGCTCGTCATCCGTAATCACTATCCCTGCGGTCTTATCGGTTACGAGAGTCGCCAACTCCGCACGCTTTCCCTTGCCGAGGTACCCTTTACTATCCCGCCGGTTCTGCTCCATGTAACCTGCGACCTCGACCCCAAGGGTCCAGGCAAGGCGGCTGAGCTCTTCTATCTGACGGTCCTCCCCCGCCGCAACCAGAATAGCTCTCTCTTCACTTTGTTCCATTACTTCCTTTTCGTACTGCATAAGCCGTCTATGATTTCCGTCGCTTCGTCATCGTGAAGGTTTCGCAAGGTAATGATATTAGCTCTCCCCTGTAGGGTGGAAGATAGCTTATCGAACCAGCGGATCTGACGTCGCGCGAGCTTCCTGGTTCGGGTGTTTATGCGAGACTCGGCATCCTGCTTGGAGATCTCCCCTTGTGCGACACCCGCGAGCTCCCTGAATCCTATCGAATCTCTCACGGATACGTTGGGTAAAACGCTGGGAACCAGGGAGTCCAGTAGAGAACCTACTTCCGTGAGGCCTTCGTTTACTATACGCCTTGACCTGAAGGATATCCTCTCTTCGAGGTCCTCCATCTCGGAGCGCAGGTAGATCATAGTCGTATCGTAGCGAGGTTCTCCTTTCCAGATGGATCCTCGCTCCTCCTGGGCGCCTGCGAGGGATAACTCTATGCGTCGCGCCTCGCGGCGGACGTTTCCTCCTCCCGCAGCCATACTCAAGGCTCTCTCTCTGTACAGAGAAGACACTCTGGGGTAGAGATCTATATCGAGCAGCATGGCGTTCAGATACATCCCACTCCCCGCGTCAATTACGAAGGGGAGTCGGTTATCGTGGTCTTTTAAGAGGACTTTAGCCTCTTCTAGGTGACGCGCCACGGTCCACTCCTCGAGAACAGAGCATATCCCGACTAGATGCGCAGGGCGACTCCTATACTGATTGGTCGTGATAGGAAGTTCTCTGTAGACTTGCATCGAGTCGAATACAAGAACTGGAACTCCGTCACCTGAAGGCCCGCCCAGGAATTCCGCGATACGGTCTGAGAGATCACTCTTACCACTTGCCGTGGGACCGCAAACGGCAATGACCCGGCCTCTATTTCCTTCCCCACTCAGGATATCGGCTTCCCGGCATAAAGAGCATGCGGGCCGGCTGACTCAATACGAGCCCTCACATAGGCACCCGGTAACGCGTCCGTAACCACGTGTGCAGCGTGTCCACTCCAGGTCTCACCTATAGCTCGTCCGTCCCCGGTCTCCGCGTGACGGATGTAGATATCTTCCGTTTCTCCTACCTTCGACTGATTCCTTCCGAAAGCGTTCTTCTCCACGGCCCTGAGGACCTCGACAAACCTCTTCTGCGCAACTTCGTCGGGTACGGCGTTGCCGAGGGCCGCCGCCTCGGTTCCTGTCCTGGGAGAGAACTTGAAGATGTAGGCAGAGTCAAAGCCACAGTCCTCGACGAGGCTAAGGGTGCCGTGGTGATCACGCTCAGTCTCGCCGGGATGCCCGACTATTATGTCCGTGCTCAGGGTGCCTCCTGGGGCGTGCTCCCTAAATACTTCTATTTTACGCCTGTACCTATCTGACTTGTAACCCCGGTGCATGACCTTCAGTAGTCGATCTGAGCCGGACTGAACTGGCAAGTGGAGCCTTTTTACTATCGTCTCTTTTTCCCCTATCGTACGGATGGTCCTGTCTTCCATGTTCGATGGATGACTGGTTGTAAACCATACCCTCGGGGCGATCTCGGACACCCTCTCCAACAAGTCACAGAACCTCTTGCCATCCTCCCGCCAGGCATCTACGGTCTGGCCGAGAAGGGTTATATATTTGGTCCCACTGTCCACGAGATGACGCACTTCTTCAATAATATTCTCCATCGAGCGACATACCATACGACCCCTCACCGTAGGCACGATGCAGTAGCTGCACTGATAGTTACACCCAGTCATTATAGTAACAAAAGAAGCATGCCCCCCCTCTGTTCCCGGAAGGTTCGGCGTGTACGTTTCCTGCATGTTCGGCAAGCCGACGAACTCCGCCAACTCGTAAGTATTATGTGTGCCCAATACGAGGTCTATATTGTACTGGTTTTGTAGCTGCTGGGATTCACTGGAGGCGCCGATGCATCCGGTGAGGGCTACTTTCTTGACCAGGCCTTCGCGCTTGAGGCGTTTCAACTCGCCGAGGTGACCTTTTACGCGGTCTACGGCGTTTTCACGGACGTAGCAGGTATTGAGGACTACTATATCCGCTTCTTCGTAGTGCTGGACCTCGGTGTAGCCGGCATCTGAGACCATGCGACGCATCCGGTCGGAATCGTGTACGTTCATCTGGCAGCCGAAGGTCCTTATGCAGGCGGTCCTGGTGTTTGGGTTCGGGGTGGATGAACCTGTACCGGGAGACTTCAAGGTGTCGGGTTTGTGAGAGATATGTAAGAGACTATTGTGTTGTCCATCGGGGAGGACTGACGTTGCGGGAATCATTTCGCGTTTTACGGAGTCACTCATATTCCTCCTCGGGCTCATAAACCGGTACTCGGAGGATCCAACATCCCCGCCCGGACTCTACCTTGATCTCGCCGACCTCTAAAAACCTCGCCCGCGCTACTTCTTCAAGTATAGTCTGTATTCTGTATATTTCCTCCAAGCCGGGCGCTGGAGCCTCTACCCCTAGACCTCCCTGTCTAGCCTTCTTTATAGTGCCGTGACCGGCGTCGTCCTGGCGTGGGACCTCGACTCGTCCCACGGCGCTTATCTTGCTGGCGAGGATCCTCTGTACGGTCCTGACAGAAACATCAAGCCCCAATCTCTCCGCCTCTCGCTTTATCTCTTGCACTTTCCCGGTATTTTTCCCGCTTACACTACTGCTTCCGCCTACTTCTTCCCTATCTCCTCTATCCTTTCTCTTGTCCGTTTGTATTATGTGGTTTTGTTGGGAGTTTACGTAGTTGGCTAAGATTCTGGTCGGCGAGGCCTGGTAGATGTTGGGGCGGTTCTCTAGCGAGTGCTGCAGGAGGAATTTCTGGAGGGTAGCGAGGAGGTTTGTTCTGGAGGTCCGGGAGCCGGATTGGAGGGAGCGTTCTGGGAAGGTCTCGGTATCGAAGGTGATCTGGATGGATGTAGGGGAGGATGAGGATAGGACTTCAGCGGACAGGGCAAGGTTTTTGAGGTGATAGAGGGAGAGCCCGGCGCCATGGTCCGGGGTAGAATCCAGATGCCGGGTCGTTACGCCGGGTTCGAAGATCAAAGCTCTGAACGGCTCCGGTATGCCGCGTCCATCGTCTATGACGGTCAGGGTCCTGTAGCGGCGCCGGCGGAGGGTTGTGGCGATGTAGATGTTGCGGGCGCCGGCATCAAAGGAGTTACGGAGGAGTTCGTGGAGGGCGTCCTCCACGGTGTTTACGCGGGAGGGGCTCCGGCGGGCGCCTTCCGTACCCATGAGGCGTACGAAGCCCCCGCCGAGGTCCCTGTAAGGTCCTTCCACGGTATCGCTGAGAGCTCGCTGAGAGAGTGCGGTAGGCGCCTGCTAGTGGGCGACCTCGCTGACGCGGCTCTCGCGGATGACGGTCACTTTGATCTGCCCTGGGTACTCCAGATCGTTCTCTATCTGTTTTGAGATATCGTAGGCTAGTTTGGCGGCGATACGATCGTCGACCTCGGAGGGTTGAACCATCACCCGGATCTCACGACCGGCCTGTATGGCGTAGGCTTTATCCACCCCTCTATGGGCGAGGGCGATGTCCTCCAGGGAACGTAGACGTTCGAGGTATATCTCCGTGGTCTCGCGCCTCGCGCCTGGACGGGAGGCGGATACGGCATCGGCGGTGGCAACCAGGACATCCTCCACGGTCTCCATCTCGATCTCATGGTGGTGCGCGCTTATGGCACGGACGACGTCCTCGGACTCACCGTTTTTCTTGGCGAAACGCCCGCCTATGATAGCGTGGGTGCCGTCGACCTCATGGTCCATCGCTTTACCCACGTCGTGCAAGAGTCCGGCGCGTCGGGCGATCTTGACGTTCGCACCCAACTCCTGGGCCATCATAGCGCAAAGATTGGCGACCTCGACGGAGTGAGAGAGTACGTTCTGGCCATAAGAGGTCCTGTACTTCAAGGCCCCGAGCATCCGCATAAGATCGGCGTGCATGCTACCCTTGATCTTTGAGTCGTAGATAGCCTGACGACCGGCGCTCTTTATCTCCTTCTCGATATCCTTTTTCGCTTTCGCGACGACCTGCTCCACCCGTCCGGGGTGGATCCTACCATCCTGAACCAGTTGCTCCATCGACACCCGTGCGATTTCCCGGCGTACGGGATCAAAGCAAGATATAACGACCGTCTCGGGTGTGTCGTCGATGATCACATCGACACCCGTGGCCGCCTCGAAAGCCCGGATATTTCGGCCCTCCCGCCCGATAATTCGCCCCTTCATATCGTCTGAGGAGAGCGCAACCGCCTTGGCGGTCGCCTCAGCCGTTATATCGGAGGCCAGACGCTCCATCGTGGTGGAGATGATCCTTCGCGCCTCCAGATCCGCCCTCTCCTCGGCTTCGAACGAGCGGTCACGCACCATGCGCCCGAGCTGGTCCTCTAACTCAGTTTCAAGGTCCGTGAGTAGCCGATGCTCGGCATCGACGCGACTAAGGCCGCAGATCTCCTCCAAAGCCTTGAGCTGTTCCGACTCCTTGAGTTTTAGCTCCTCGCTCTGATTCCGCAGGGCCTCTTCCCTACGATTTAACTCGCGCCGGCGCTCCTCCTGCTCGGAATCTCGCCTGTCAAGCGATGATTCACGGTTGTTGATCCGCTCCTCCAAACGTGAGACCTCTGTCCGGCGGGTGCGGATCTCGGCTTCGGCCTCCTCCTTGGCCCTGAGTGACGATTCCTTAAGCGCCAGCTCGGCCTCGCGCCTGGAAGCTTCGGCGGACCGATTAGCATCCTCAATGATAGAGCGCGCATCAGCCCGTGCTTCCGCCTGACGGGCGTCGGACCTGGACCTGCAAACAAAGTAGCCCACCCCACCGCCGACCACGAGTCCGACAACAAGAGCCAGAATCGCTAACAAAACGTTCATAAAATTTCCTCCAAAAAGGCCGCGCACACCGTTCGCGGTAACCCCGGCTCACGGTGGCCGGCCGGACAAAAACTCCGGTTTCTACTCGCCGGCCTCCCCCGTGCGAGACCCGCCATACTCGCGGGCTATTTCCGCACACACTACGGTCGAGTATCCCCGCCGCATCAAGAAGCCGTAGACCCGACGCGACTCCGCCTCGGACCCTTTGACAGTATTATAACGCCGTACAGCCGCGGAGCGAGCGTCCTCCAGCTCCGAGCGCCCGCGAAATTCTTCCTCTACCACCTCACGGACGGTATCCTCATCGATACCCTTCATCCGGAGATCAGTAGACACGCGACGCGGCCCATATTTCAGGGCCTTCTCACGGGCTGCCGTGCGGGCAAACTCGAGGTCATCCACGTACCCGAGCTCCGACAGGCGACCTACAACCTCGTCTACAGTCTCACCAGCGTAACCGTAGCGCCGCAGACGTTCCCGTATCTCACCCGCAGCACGTGCCCGGTAGCCGAGAAAGTTCAGGGCACGGCTCATCGCAAGTGCCCTGTCCCCCAGCCTGAGAGCCTCCGCAAGTTCCTCCTCGGAAAGCTCGGCCCCCTTATAGAGACCGCGCTCGGAAGCTACCCCGGCGTCGATCTCAGCCCAAAACTCACCCTCAACGTAAACCTTAGCCCGCTCGCCGCGCCGTCGAACACCGGTTATAAGAGCCACCTTTACTCCAAAACGAGAGGAAGCACGACGATTGGGCTAGAGCGCCTGCCCGGCCGGCTCTTCGACCGGAGTCTCAGCGCCGTCTTCCTGCTCCGCGAGTGCGAGGTCTTCCTCTTTCTCTGAGAAACCAAGCTTATCGTGGACTTCGGCGATGATCCGCTCGCGGACTTCGGCTTCTTCCTTGAGAAACTGCTTGGCTTTCTCACGACCCTGCCCGAGTCGTTCGTCGCCGTAGGCGAACCAGGCGCCGCTCTTCTGGACAACTCCCTGCTCAATGGCCACATCAAGAAGGCTCCCCTCTCTGGAGATACCTTCACCGTACATGATGTCGAATTCGACCATCTTGAACGGGGGCGCAACCTTATTCTTGACGATCTTGACCCGCGTCTGGTTACCGACTGTGTCGTTGCCGACCTTCAAGGCCCCTATGCGCCGGATATCTATCCTAATGCTGGAATAGAACTTCAGTGCCCGGCCACCCGGCGTCGTCTCCGGAGAGCCAAACATCACCCCGATCTTCTCCCGGAGCTGGTTGATGAATATCGCCGTTGTCCCGGAGCGGTTGAGAGAGCCGGAAAGCTTTCTTAAAGCCTGGCTCATCAGACGGGCCTGGAGCCCGACGTGCGAGTCACCCATCTCACCCTCGATCTCAGCCCTAGGTACGAGGGCCGCGACAGAGTCGATCACGAGGACCTGCAGGGCTCCGGAGCGGATGAGGGTGTCTGCTATCTCCAGGGCCTGCTCTCCATTGTCCGGCTGGGAGAAGTAGAGGTTCTCGAGGTCTACGCCGATGGCCTCCGCGTAAATCGGGTCGAGGGCATGCTCCGCATCTATAAAGGCGGCGAGGCCCCCAGCCTTTTGTGCCTCGGAAAGAATGTGGAGAGCAAGAGTGGTCTTACCGCTCGACTCGGGTCCGAAGATCTCGACGACTCTACCGCGGGGGACCCCGCCCACGCCGAGCGCAAGGTCCAGAGAAAGAGCGCCGGTTGGAATAACGGCGACCTTCTGCTGAACCTTGTCGCCCATGCGCATGATCGAACCCTTGCCAAACTGCCGCTCTATCTGCGAGACGGCGGAGCCTATGGCTTTGGTCTTATCCAACGAATCCTCCAAAAAATAGCTGCTAAGAGACTGGATCTACTACCACGATTATACTGTAGTGGGTGGTCGCTCCCAACGCCCGACTATCCGCCGGAGCTTGCTTTCTTCACGGTATAGACTTTCTTGAGGACCTGCCCATCCTGACCCAGGGCTCCCAGGTCTTGTCCGTTGAGAGATACCCTAACCGCGCCTGCGTTTCCAGTGAAAACCACAACCCGCCGCTTTGCCTCGAAGGTCTGGGAGAAACCCGGTTGGGTGAGATGTGAGTAGGAGATGATCCCATCGGCACTCACTTCGATCCAGGAAACAGCACCTACTACTTTTATATTCGCCTGCAGAGGGCCCTGGTCGGTTCTTGCGAGTGTAGAAACTGCTCTATTAGTGTCGGTAGTTCCCGCCACGGCGGAACTCTTTGTTCCTCTTACAGCTTCTCTCTTCTTCTTGATAGGCTTCGACACCGGCGTACTGCCTCTGGAAGCCCTATCTTTGGAGACAAACCCGGCGTTGTCGTGGTTGGCTTGCCGTCCCGAGTTGTTGAAAGCCGGCAGCTCCCGCCCGACGAAGTACAGAACCCCGACGAGCACCAAGAGCAAAACACCGGCGATGGCGAAGAAAGGTACGACCATACTGGAAGTTCCGCCACCCGTGCCTGAAAGCGCCCTCGCGTGTGGTAGAGGCTCTCCGGACCCGGAAGGATCCTCCGGGTTTCCTTCGTGAATATGGTCCGTCTGAGTCTCTTGCACACCCGACTGGGTCTCTCTGAGGGTCTCGGAAAGCGCTTCGCCGTCGAGACTCAAGAAAGTAGCGTAGGTCTTCAGGAAACCACGGACGTAGATTGGAGCCGGCAGCATACTGTAGTCTTCCCGCTCCAGACCCTCCAGGTAACGCGGGCGGATCTTGGTCGCTTGCTCGACCTCTTCTAGCGAGAGGCCTCGCTTCTCACGTGCACTCCGCAAGGCGGGGCCGATACTCAGGCCGGTGCGCTGCTCTTCACCCATGTCTGGTATCTTATCATCTTCATTACCAACGCTCATCCGGAAAATAGATCGCCATCAGTACCGGTACCATTACCATCGCGAGCTGCATCGCGTTCGTCTTCCGGGGCGGTATCCTCACTACCTTTGTTGAAGATGTTGTTCAGATCTAGCTCCGTGGCGACCACCGAGCGGCTCTTGGAGCCCTCGTAGGGTCCGACGACGCCCCTGCGCTCCAGCGAGTCGATAATGCGCCCGGCCCGCGAGTAGCCGACCCTGAAACGCCGCTGGACCGCACTGACCGAAGCCTGCTGGGTCGAGACTACGAAACTTGCAGCGTCCGGCACAAGCTCATCATCTTGCCCGCTGGAATCATCCTGGCTCTCTCTGGGCTCCGTCACCTCCTGGATGTATCGTGCCCGCGCGCCCTCGGCGCTTGCCTCGACGACCTTGTCCACTTCGGCTTCGGAGATATAGGCGCCTTGGATGCGGGCGGCCCGGATGGCTGAGACCGGTTTGTAGAGCATATCTCCCATGCCCAGTAGGGCTTCGGCGCCGGGGCCGTCCAGGATCACGCGGGAGTCGACCTGGCTGGAGACAGCGAAGGCGATGCGGCTCGGGATATTCGCCTTGATCATACCGGTTATGACGTCCACGCTCGGCCTCTGGGTGGCGACCACCAGATGTATACCGACGGCCCGTGCCTTCTGCGCGAGCCGGATGACCGCGTCCTCCACCTTCGCCGCCGCCGTCATCATCAAGTCCGCCAACTCGTCTATGACAACGACCACGTACGGCAGAGGCGTCTCCGCCCGGTCGTTGTAGCCTTCCAGGGAGCGGACCCCGAGCTTCTCCAAAACCTCGTAGCGACGCTCCATCTCCGCAACTGCCCACGAGAGGGCGTTCGCGGCCTTTTTTACGTCCGTGACGACCGGCGTTATGAGGTGCGGTATCCGGACAAACTGCGAAAGCTCCACCCTCTTAGGGTCGATCAGGACCATCTTGACCTGCCGCGGGTCGGTGGTCAAAAGGAGCGAGGTGAGGAGGCTGTTGAGCATTACGCTCTTACCGCTACCGGTCGTTCCCGCGACGAGCAAGTGCGGCATCTCCGCCAGGTCCAGGAAGATGCCACGCCCCGAGAGGTCTTTTCCGAGCCCCACCGGGAGCGCCCACTCGTTCGCCCCCGGGTAGTCCTGAAAGACGTCTCCGAGCGTCACCGTGGCCGCCTTGGTGTTCGGTACCTCGACCCCGACAGCGCTCTTTCCGGGGATCGGGGCCAGTATACGGACCTCCGTGGCAGCCAGGGCGTAGGCGATGTCCTGCTGAAGGTTCCGCACCTTGCCCACCTTCACCCCGGAGCCGAGCCTCAACTCGTAGCGCGTGACCCTCGGCCCGACGACCGCCCTGATCACGTGCGCCTCTACACCAAGCTCAGACAGGGCCCGTGTGAGCCGACGACTCGTACCCTCCGCGTCGTGTTCCGGGTCCCCGTGACCAAGACTCAACAGAGACGGAGAAGGCGGCGAATAGTCGCCCAGTATACGCTCCTGTATCTCGGCGAAACCATCTACTTCCCTTTTCTCGGGCAAGACGACCTCGAACGGTTGCGGATCCCCCTCCAACTCGTCCGTGACTCGCGCTCCCTCTTCGGACCTCGCAAGCTTTTTTTCGAACGGTTGCGGGATATTCTTGGGGCCGCCATTTCCCACACCAACCTTGCTACGGGACCTCCTGCCCCGGAACCACCCGTAAAACCTGTTCAGGCCCGCCCAGAGAGATGAACCCGCCGAACGGAAGCTTACGCCGGTCAATAGGGAGAGCCCGATGGCATAGAGCAGGACGAGTACGAGCCCGGCCCCGACGACACCACCAGCCAGGTAGATAGCCGTGTATAGAGCACTCCCTGTCACTCCCCCAGCCCCGATATAAGCGTCCGAGGAGAAGCGTGCGCCTTGTGGCAGTGGCGCGGCGAAAGAGGTAGCCGCTGCCACCAGGAGAAGCACGACCCCGGCTACGCGGCTCCACGACAGGCGCCCGAAGAGCATCAGCGCTCCGGCGAGCGCCGAAAGCGGCGCCAGCGCAACCCCCACCACGCCGAGTAAGTAACCGACCCCCAGCAGCCCTACCTGACCGAGGAAAGCTCCGCGCCCGGTTAGAAATGCGACCGTGAAGAAAAGTCCCACGCCGAGCAATACGAGTCCAGCCACCTCACGCGAAACAGCCAGACCCCTGAGCTTCCCGGAGAGTGAGCCGAACCTGCCCTCACCGCCCCGTTTACGCCCGGTGGGAGCCTTTCTCGCCCTGGAAGGAGAGCTGGAAGCCTTTTTGCGGGGCTTTCTCGGAGCGCGTTTGCCGTTAGCCATTCCTTTAGTCTAACGCATCAACCTGTGCATTAGGGTCAAGCACCCCATATAGTGGTGGATCTGAGATTAAACCTCAACTATTAGCGGCAGTATGATCGGGCGCTTCCTGGTACGGTTGGCGAGGAAGCCCGAAAGGTCTTTGCGGATGGCGGTTTTTAGCTCTCCCCAGTCGGTGACCTGCTGGCTCGCGGTCCTTGCCAGGGTCTTGCCCACGACCTCTATAGATTCCTGGGCGAGGCCGTTCGACTCCTGCGGGTTAACAAATCCACGGGAGATAACGTCCGGGGGACCGAGAAGGGCGCCATTTTGTGCGCTTATGCGGGCGACAACGATGAACATGCCGTCCTCGGAGAGTTGCTGCCGCTCGCGCATGATTCCGTCGGAGCTTTCGGCGAGTCCGCCGCCGTCCACGAGGAACATCCCGGCCGCGACATTCTTCTCCCTGCGCGCCTTGCCATTCTTGAACTCTATCCGGCCGCCATTCTCCATGATGAAGATATTCTCCTCCGGGATGTCCATGGAGATAGCAGTATCGGCGTGGTGGCGGAGGTGGCGGAACTCGCCGTGGACCGGGACCAGGTAGCGGGGCTTCAGGAGAGAGAGGATTATCTTCTGCTCCTCCTGGGCTGCGTGGCCCGAGACATGAACCGGCATGTGGGTGCTGTAGCACACCTCCGCGCCGCGCCTCATGAGGTTGTTAATCGTCCGGGAGACGCCACGCTCGTTGCCGGGGATCGGATGTGCCGCTATGACGACAGTGTCGTCCGGACCAACCTCTATACTCCGGTGCGTACCGTTGGCGATGCGGCTCAGGGCCGCCAGTGGCTCGCCCTGGGAACCGGTGGTGAGGACTACGATATCGCCGTCGGGGATCTGGTTGATATCCCGCTGGTTGACCATCATCTCGGAGGGCAGGTCAAGATAGCCGAGGTCGCGGGCGATCTGTACGTTCCGGATCATGGAACGCCCCGTAACACCTACGAGCCGGTTGTGTTTTTTCGCCGCCTCCACGACCTGGCTTACGCGATGGATGTGCGAGGCGAAAGACGCCACGATAATCCTGCCCTTCGCCTGCTCGAAGACGTTGTTCAGGGTGGCGCCGACTATCTTCTCGGAAGGAACGTATCCGGGACGCTCGCTGTTGGTCGAGTCACCAAAGTAGGCGAGCACGCCTTCCTGCCCTAGAGAAGCGAAGCGCGCGAGATCTATCGGTTCACCCTCTATCGGGGTCAGGTCTATCTTGTAGTCGCCGGAGAAGACGATCAAACCCGCGTTGGTGCGGATAGCGATCGCGAGTGCTCCGGGAATAGAATGGTTTACGTTGATGAACTCCAGCCCGAAACCGGCGAGCTTCTGGGTGTCACCGGCTTTTATCTCCCGCAAGTCGCCTTTTTTGATCCCGAACTCCTGCAGCTTGCTCCTCACGAGCCCGAGGGTCAACTTCGTCCCGTAGACGGGGACGTTAAACTCCCTGAGCACGTAGGGCAGCGCTCCGACGTGGTCTTCGTGACCGTGGGTCAGGACGATGCCCTTGAACTCGTCAGAGTGCTCTCTGAGGTACGTGAAGTCCGGCAAGATGACGTCTATACCAGGCGTCTCCTCGTCCGGGAACGACATACCGCAGTCCACCAGGATCATTCCGCTCTCCTGGCGAACCGCCGTCATATTCTTGCCGATCTCCCCTAGTCCTCCCAGGGGCACGACCTGCAAAGTTTTGTTATCTAACAGCTCGAACTACCTCCTCGAAGCTGATCATCGATTGACCAGCTAATTCAGGTACCTCCCGAGGTCCAACTCCTTGGGACCTACTGCCGCGAGGTACATATTGTCTAGTTTTAAGTGTTTTTGGGCCAGACGACGTACGTCGTCGGCGGTTACGGCTTCGATTCGGGAGGAGATCTCCTCTGGAGTCAGAAGCTCGGAGCCGGTTATTACACTCCGGCCGATTCTGGTCATCCTCGCCGAGGTGCTCTCCAGCGCCAGGAGCGTCGAGCTCTTAAGCTGCTGCTTGGTCCGGTCGAGCTCCTCTTCCGTGACGAGATCTTCCTGGATCCTCCGCACCTGCTCGGAGATCACGCGTATCGCCTCTTCCACGTTGCCCGTGGTCGAGCCGACGTACATCTTTACGGCGCCCGTGTCGGAATACCCGTGATGGTAAGAGTAGACGGCGTAGGCGAGACCGCGCTTCTCGCGGACCTCCTGGAATAGCCGGCTGCTCATCCCACCGCCGAGAACGTTGTTCAAGGCTGCCATCGCGTAGCGGTCCTCGCTGCCCGCCGGTATCCCAACGGAGCCCAAAGAGACATGGTACTGCTCGGTCTCCTTGAACTTGTAGGAAAAACGGCTCTCTGGCTTCTGAGGATTGGCCGCACGGACGAACGGTTCACCTTCCGGTAGACCGGAAAGCTTCTCTTCGACCATGCGTTCGAACTCTCCGGAGTCGAGCTTGCCGGCTCCGATCACGAAGATGTTCGAGGCGTTGTAGGTACCGGCATGGAAGTTTTTGAGGGTATCATGGTCCACGCCCCGGACCGTTTCCGCTGAACCTATGATAGGACGTCCGAGCGTGTCGTCGTGGAAGATCAAAGACGAGAGGTATTCGTCGGCCATCTGGTCCGGTCGGTCCTCGTACATCTTGATCTCCTCGACTATCACCTCCCTCTCGCGCTCGAGGTCGGCGAGCGTCGGCCTCAGTACCATGTCGCTCATGATGTCTAAAGCGCGCTCCAGGTGCTCGGGCAAAAAGCGGGCGTACAGCACCGTGTACTCCTCGCCGGTTGCCGCGTTCTCTTGGGCGCCTATGCTCTCGAAAGCTTCGGCTATTCCGAGCGCGTTCATGGTAGGCGTCCCCTTGAAGAGCATGTGCTCCATCAGGTGGGTTATACCCGCCACCTCGTCCCGCTCGTCACGGGATCCGGCGCGGATCCAAACCCCGAGCGAGACGCTGGTGGACTCCTCCAGAGTCTCGGAGAAGACCCGTAAGCCTCCCGGCAACACCTTCTTGTTGACGTTGGAGTCGCTCAAGAATTAGTCCTCCACCTTCTCCAGCGAGATGCGCTTCTGTTTGTCTATCTCAAGCACCCGCACCTTTATCTTGTCGCCCTCGGTAACCACATCCTCGACCCGCTCGACGCGCTCCTTGCCTGGGGCGAGCCGCGAGATGTGGACTAGGCCGTCGCGGCCCGGCGTAAGCTCAACGAAGGCGCCGAAGTTAGTCGTCTTGACGACCTTGCCGGTGTAGATCTCCCCGGCTTCGACGTCTCTGGTCATCGCGTTGACGGCCGAGGCAGCCTCTTTCGCCGCGACACCGTCCCCCGATATGTGGACCATGCCGCCGTCCTCGACGGAGATATTCACCTGGAACTGGTCCTGCAGGGCGTTGATCGTCTTGCCGCCGGGGCCGATGAGCAACCCGATCTTATCGGTCGGAATGCGTACCATCTCGACCCTCGGGGCAAAGTCCGAAACCTCTTCCCTGGGACCGGGTATGGCCTCTTGAATGACGTCCAGGATCTCCATCCGTCCGTCTCTGGCCTGGCCAAGCGCCTCTTTCAGAAGCTCGGCCGACACACCGGTGATCTTCATGTCCATCTGGAGCGCGGTGATTCCGTCGCGGGTCCCGGCCACCTTGAAGTCCATGTCGCCGAGGTGGTCCTCGAGGCCCTGGATATCCGTCATGATGACGTAGTCGTCACCCTCCTTGACGAGGCCCATCGCAACCCCGGCCACGGGAGCCTTGATCGGCACCCCGCCGTCCATCAGCGCCAGCGTCGAGCCGCAAACACTCGCCATCGAGGACGAACCGTTCGACTCCAATACTTCGGAGATGATCCGCAACGCGTACGGGAACTCCTCCTCGGAAGGCACGACCGGCACCAGAGCCCGCTCGGCCAGGGCGCCGTGCCCTATCTCCCTACGCTTCGGACCCCTCAGGAACGCGGTCTCTCCGGTGGAGTAAGGCGGGAAGTTGTAGTGGTGCATGTAGCGCTTGCCGGTCTGAGGCTCAAGCGTGTCCAGCCTCTGGGCGAGCCCCAAATCCCCGAGCGCGAGCGAGGAGAGCACCTGCGTCTCACCCCTGCTAAAGAGTCCGCTGCCGTGTACGCGCGGCAAGATGCCGACTTCGGCGGAGGTCGGCCGGATCTCGTCGAACGCCCGAAGGTCTGTCCGCTTGTGATCCTTGAGCAACAACTCCCGGAAAGCTTCCTTCTCCAGCGTCGAGAGAGCGGCGGAGATCTGGGCCGCCTCTTCATCCTCACGACCTTCGAGAAGCTCCTCGCTCAGGTCGTCCAGCGCGTCGTGACGCGCCCGGCGGTCGGTTTGAACGATGCCGTCCTTGATGCGCCCGAGGTACTGCCCGCGAAGCTCGTCCACGAACGGGTTCTCCTCAGCAGCCTCCAGCTGCTGCTTCTCTTTGCCGTGCTCGCGGGCCCACTGGTCTATTGCCTCGGCTTGCGCCTTGACTGCCTCCTGGGCGATCTGGAGGGCCTCCACGACGACATCCTCGGGCACCTCGTTGGCACCGGCCTCGACCATGGTTATGGCCTCTTTGGTGCCGGCGACCACGAGGTCGAGGTCGCTCTCGGAGATCTGCTCGTAAGTCGGGTTGAGGATAAACTCACCATCCAGGCTACGGCCTACTCGCACGGCCCCGATCGGGCCGTCGAATGGTAGATCCGAAAGCGCGATAGCCGCCGAGGCGCCGACCATGCTGACAGTGTCGTAGGGGACCTCCTGATCCGCCGCGAGGACCGTGCTTATTATCTGTATCTCGTTGCGATAGCCCTTCGGGAAGAGGGGCCTTAGCGGACGGTCAGTGAGCCGGGCGGTCAGGATGGCCTTCTCGGAAGGACGTCCCTCCCGCTTTATGAAGCCACCGGGGATCTTACCAGCCGCCGACATCCGCTCCTCTATATCCACAGAGAGCGGCAGGAAGTTGACACCCGGCCTCGGGCTGTTGGAGCGGGTCGCCGTAGATAGCATCATCGTGTCGCCGAGACGGGCCGTCACGGCGCCCCCTGCTTGCTTGGCGAGCTTGCCTGTTTCGAGCACGATCGTGCGCTCGCCTACGGGGATCTCTAAACGCATATTTTTGTTCTCCTCTTTGTTTCTGCCTGGGTTACTCGAACCGGGTGCCGGTATCCTCTACCGACGCAGGCCGAGCCTGGCGATGAGCGACCGATAGCGCTCGACGTCGTTTTTCTGCACATACTTGAGCAGACGCCTCCGCCGGCCGACCAGCTTGAGCAAGCCCTGCCTGGAGTGGTAGTCGTGCTTGTGCTCCCGCAGGTGTTCCGTGAGGTGAGATATGCGCTTACTTAGAATCGCGACCTGAACCTCCGGGGAACCCGTGTCCGAATCGTGAGTCCTGTACTCCTGTATAGTGCCTTCTTTGTTCTCGACAACCGCCAACTTCTTCTTTTCTCCTCTTCTTATCTTTATCTTCTTTGTCGCCTATTCAAATTACTATGCTACCACACGTATCAAGGATTATTACAAGCCATGTGTCGTATGCGCATTGTAGACCCGTCGCGCCTCCTCCACGTCGGAGGAGATCTGGACCTTCAGTTCCTCTATGCCGGAGAAACGAAGCTCGGACCTTATACGGGCCAAGAAGTCGACGTCCACGACGCGCCCGTAGAGGTCTCCGTCGAAGTTGAGCAGGTACGCCTCGACCCGGCTCTCGGCGCGCTCGAAGGTCGGCGCGACCCCGATGTTGGTGCAGGCAGCATACTTCTCGCCTCCAACGTCTACGTAGCAAGCATAGACTCCGTGGGCCGGGACGACCACATCCGGGTCGGGGAGAACATTCGCGGTGGGGAAACCTATGGTCCGGCCACGGCGGTCTCCGACCACGACCTCTCCCCGCAGAACGTAGGGACGTCCGAGAAGATCGGCGGCTTTGTCCACTTCTCCGGAGGAGATCAGGTTACGTATGCGGGTCGAGTTGACTTCTTTTTCTTCACCCCGATGCAGCGCGACAGTGAAAACCTCCCCACCGTGGGAGCGCATCAGGCGCACTAGCTCATCTACGTCTCCGGCTGCCTTATAACCGAACCGAAAATTCTCGCCCACCACGACTACCCCGGCCCCCAACTCGTCTACGAGCACATCTCGCACGAACTCCTCCGGGCTTTTCTCGGATAGATCTCCGTCGAACCGGATAGCGTACATCTCGTCCGCCCCACACCCGAGCAAGGCCTCCCTGCGAAGATCCAAGGTAGTCAGCAACTTCGGCTGTTTCCCCGGCCTCAACACCCAACCCGGATGCGGATCGAACGTCGCCGCCACCACTCTCACCCCTCGCCTCTCAGCCTCCTCCACCGCGCGGCGAACTACCGAACGATGTCCCAGATGTACACCGTCGAAGTTGCCTAACGCAACTACTACTCCCCGCACAACACAACCTCCGCCCGCGACCCCCTACCATCACCCCTATAAACCGCCAGCAACTCCCCCCCTACCTCGACGCGGAAACTGCCCTCCCTCCCACCTTCTAACGGACGCCCGCTACACACCAACCGCCGCTCATCTATCCCAACCTCCAAAACCGGCAGATGCGCCAACACATGTCCATAATGTATTATGTGGTTTTGTAAGGTGTCGAAGGTCAGGTTGTCCGGGGAGACGGCGTCTTTCAGGGTCAGATGGCCGACGCGGGTACGTTTGAGGGCTGTCAGGTAGGATCCGGTGCCGAGGTGGGTTGCGAGGTCGGAGATGAGGGTCCGGATGTAGGTGCCGCTGGAGCATGAGACCTCGAAGGTCGCGCTCTCAGCGTCGGGGTCCTGGGAGATCATCTGGAAGGAGTGAACGGTTACGGGGCGGCTCTCACGCTCGACGGTTATGCCCCGGCGTTGGAGGTTGTAGAGGCGTTCGCCGTCGACTTTGAGGGCCGAGGCCATCGGTGGCACCTGGCGGATATCGCCCGTGAACGACGGTAAGGCGGCGCGGAGGGCTCGTTCGTCGGGCATCGGGGTATCGAGTAGCGAGACATTTCCATCCGCGTCGAGCGTGTCGGAGGTCGCGCCGAAGCGGGCTGTCGCGGTGTAACTCTTGTCCAACGCGGTGACGTAGCGGGAGAGGCGGGTGGCGCGGCCGAGGAGAAGGACGAGGAGGCCGGAGGCGAGCGGGTCGAGGGTTCCAGTGTGGCCGATCTTCGTCTTTTTGGGGAGGATGCGCTTGACCTGGGCGACCGCCCGGGCGCTGGTGATGCCGGACGGCTTGTCCAGGAGGAGCGCCCCGGATAAGACGTCCGAGGCTATCCGGCGCTCTCCAGGTCCACGACGCCTTTCAGGGCCTCCAGGAGAGCTTTCTTTGCTTCTTCGGGGTTACCGGGATAGGTATAGCCGGCGGCCAGCCGGTGTCCGCCGCCACCGAAGCCGCGGGCGATCTCACCCACGTCCATCTTTTCGGAGCGGAGGGAGCCTTTGGTGCCCTGCGGGACCTGCCGGAGGTGGGCGACCACGTCTACGCCGGCAACGGTGCGGAGGTGGTCTATGGCCTCCTTGGAGTCGAGCTCGGTGGCGCCAGTGCGACGGTAGTCGTCTTCGTCCACGGTCGAGATGATCGCCTCTCCGTAGCGAACGGCATTGGCGAGCGAGACGCCCACTATCCTCAACTGCTCGATGGTGCCGGTCCGGTTGAGGCGGTCATCGACCTCGGCCGGCACGACCCCGGCCCGCAGGAGATCGGCGACCATCTCGTGGACCTTCGGGGAGATGTTCCGAAACCGGAAGCCTCCTGTGTCGGCGCGCAGCCCGGTGTACAGGGCTTCGGCGACAGACTTCTCGATCGGAATGCCGAGCTCCGGGTAGAGGCCAGCCACTATCTCCGCGCTCGCCGCGGCGCGGGCTTCCACCAGGTTGACCTCCGCGTAGAGCGGGTTGTCCTCGTGGTGGTCGAGGTTCAGGCGCGCACCGGGGCTTGCGCCGTTCGGGCTGTCTATCGGGACCCCGGTCCGGTCGGCGCGGGAGGTGTCGACGACGAGGAGGTCGTGGTCCGACGGACGCTCTCGCAACGCGGGCTCGGGAAGAAGCCACCGGAGGTAATTGGGAACCTCCTCGGCGTGGCAAAAGACTGCTTCAGCCCCGAGAGAACGCATCAGGTACAGGAGCGCGACGGAAGAGCCGATGGCGTCTCCGTCGGCCCCGACGTGGGTCGTGATGGCGACGCGGTCGAGAGTTTTCAAGAACTCCGCCGTCTCGCGGGGGGTGTTAGACGTTGTTTTCGTCTGCATCTCCTCTAGTCTCCTTTACCTCTTGCAGGGCGGCTTCGATCTTCGTCGCGTAGGCTACGGCGGGGTCCGGCTCGAAGTGTAGCCGGGGGGTCCGCTTCATGCGCGTCTGTCTCCCGACGGCCTCCTGGATGCGCCCGGCGGCGCTCTGGAGACCCTGTCGGGCATCTTCTTCGTTCTCCTCCGCGAGGACGCTGTAGAAGACCGTCGCGTGGCCCAGGTCCGGGCTCACGCGCACACCGGTAACCGTTACGAGGCCGTGGATGCGAGGGTCAGAGAGGAGGTCCACCTCTTCCCCGATTATCTCTCTAAGCTGGGACTCTATCTTGCGTGTCCGTCCGGAGCCGCTCATAGCTTTACGAACTCCTCCCGCCATTCGATTATCGACAACTCCTCGTAGTTGAGCAGGATGCGGCGGACTTCCTCCCGCTTCTCCTCGCAACTCCCGCGGGAGACGGCGGCGAGCGCCAACTCCACCGTCGCGCGCTGCCAGAGGTCCTGGTGATCCGACTCGACCACCGAGATGTTCTTGCGGCGGAGGCGGTCCTTCAGAGAGCGGATCGTCTGCCGCTTGTCCTTGAGGCTGGAGGCGAAGGGCAACTCCAACTCCAGCCTTACCGTGCAGAACAAAAGTATGGACCCGAGTTTACCTGGCGACCTCGACGACCTCGAAGAACTCCAGCACGTCGCCCTCCTTGAGGTCGTTGAAGTTCTCGACGCCGACGCCGCACTCGAAGCCCTGACGTACGGACCTCGCGTCGTCCTTGAAACGCCTGAGAGAGGCTATCTGGCCGTCGTAGACCACGGTGCCGTCCCGGACGACCCGCACCTGGTTGTTTCGCGAGACCTCTCCAGTGGTGACGTAGCAACCCGCCACGACGCCGGCGTTCGGCACCCGGAAGATCTGGCGAACCTCTGCGGTCGCCGTCTCGTTCTCGACCCTATCGGGTGCGAGCATGCCGCGCATGGCGGCTTCGATCTCTTCCAGAGCCTTGTAGATAACGTCGTAGGTACGGATCTCGACGCCCTCACGCTCCGCCACCTGCTTGGCCGTGTTGGTCGGCCGGACGTTGAAGCCCAGCATGATCCCATCGCTCGCCGAAGCGAGCATCACGTCCGAATCGGTGAGCGCCCCGACCCCGGAGCGGACGATGTTCACCCGCACCTCGTCGTTCGAGAGCTTCGCCAGGGCATCCTTGAGCGCCTCGACAGAACCTGCAACGTCGGCCTTTACGACCAGGTTCAGGTCTTGGACGCCGCCTTCTCCGAGCAATTCCTCCAACGTCCGGCGCTGGCCGCCCTCGGCGAGTTCCTGGCGTCTGAGCGCCGCCTCGAACTGCTGGGCCTGATCTCGAGCCTTCCGTTCATGCTCGACGACCTCGAAGCGTGTACCCGCCTCCGGCACCCCGGAGAGGCCAAGGATCTCCACTGGCGCGCCGGGCGCGGCTTCCTTGATCCGCTTGCCGGTATAGTCCAGCATCGCCCTGACGCGACCGTAAGTGGTTCCCGCGAGCACGATGTCACTGCGATGGAGAGTGCCGCGGTTGACCAGGAGGGTCGCCACCGGCCCGCGGCCGGGGTCCCGCTCGCCCTCGATCACGTACCCGCTCGCTGGAGCGTCCGGGTTCGCTTTGAGTTCCTCTAGCTCGGAGACGATCAGGATATTCTCCAACAGTTCATCTATACCCTCGCCGGTCTTGGCCGAGACGGGCACGGTGACGGTGTCACCGCCGTATACCTCGGGAACGAGATCCCGCTCCGAGAGTTGGCCGAGGACCCTATCCGGGTTGGCGTTAGAGACATCCGTCTTGTTCAACGCGATCACCAGCGGAACCCCGGCGGCGCGGGCGTGCTCTATAGCCTCTTCCGTCTGGGGCATCACGCCGTCGTCGGCCGCGACCACCAAAACGACGACATCCGTCACCTTGGCTCCGCGGGCGCGCATCTCAGTGAACGCCTCGTGGCCCGGCGTGTCGATAAAGGTGATCCTACGCCCATCGCTCTCCACCTGGTACGCCCCGATGTGCTGGGTAATCCCCCCGGCCTCGCCGGATTGCACATTCGCCCGTCGTATACGGTCCAGCAGAGAGGTCTTGCCGTGGTCCACGTGCCCCATGACCGTAACGACTGGCGGCTTCTCCACCAGGTCTTCCGGCGCGTCCTCGAAGGTTTCCTCTTCCGCGGCGGGTTCCTCGACGGCCCCGATCTCGACCTCGACGCCCATCTCTTCGGCGAGAAGCTCTATCTCCTCCGTAGAGAGCGTCTGGGTAACAGTCCTCATCTCCCCGAGGCCCATCAAGACCTTGATGATCTGGGCCGGCGGGACACCCAACGAGTCGGCCAGGTCCTTGACGGTGGCGCCCGGCTCTATCGTTACGACCGCGCTCTCCTGAACTTCTTCGTCAAGCTCCTGCACCTGCTCCGGCACCCTCGGCGCGGCGGTTGGCCGCGGGCCGCGGTTGGTGGCGCTCGCGTCGATCACGACCCGCCGCCGTTTCCTGCTGCCCTGCCCTTTGGACTTCTGACGGTCGGCATCCGGTATGGAAACCGGCTCCTCCGCCGGTGCGTCGGAGATCGTGGCGTTGTGTCCGGAGTGCTCCGCCTCGACACGCGCCTCCTGGGCCTCCTCTTCCTGCGCCTCGGTGCGGCCGTTGGAGCCGTTACCGAAGATGCGCTCGTAGTCGAGATCATCCACCGAAGAAGAGTGGCTTTTGACCTCGACGCCGGCCTCCTTCAGGCGACCGATGACCTCTTTGCTGTTCAGGTTCAACTCTTTGGCTATCTCATATACTCGCTTGCTCAATACAACCTCCTAGGAGCCCTCTACCAGGCCCTCGAACTCTTCCGCCTGAGCCTGATGTGACGGGATACCGCAGAACAGGGACCCGGGCAGGGCGGTGTTCGCGCACCGCCGGCCGTTCGAGAGCACCGCCCGGCAGCGGTGCAGCGAAGAGTCCTCTTCGGGCTCCCACTCCTCGCCTTCGTCGTCGTAGTCGGTGGCCTGGCTCTCGGGCTTTATATCTATTTTCCAGTCTGTCAGCTTGACGGCCAGCCGGGCGTTTTGACCCTCGCGGCCTATGGCAAGAGAGAGCTGATCGTCGGGCACGATCACCTCGGCCTGCTGCTCGTCCTCATCCAGATAGACCTCCCTCACCCTCGCCGGTGAGAGCGCCTTCGCTATAAAGCGGGCCGGATCCGGGTCCCACTGAATGATGTCTATCTTCTCGTTCCTAAGCTCCGAAACGACCGCCCGGACGCGGCTTCCTCTCGGGCCGACGCAGGCCCCAACAGGGTCTATCCCGTTCTCGTTCGACCAGACCGCGACCTTCGAGCGCAACCCGGCCTCGCGGGCGACCGCCTTTATCTCCACGAGCCCGTCGTAGATCTCCGGCACCTCCAACTCGAAAAGCCTCTTGAGAAGCCCTTCGTGGCGGCGGCTGACGACCATGCTTGGTCCGCGCCCCGGCTCCCGGATCTCCAGCAAATACACCTTGATCCTCTGGCCGTTCTCGTAACGCTCCTGCGAAACCTGCTCGCTGGCCGGCAAGATGGCCTCGACCCGGCCGAGGTCCACCAACGTCATCCGCCGGTGAGCCTGTTGGACGATCCCCGTAACGACCTCTCCCATCCGCTCGCCGTACTCTTCGAGAAGACGATCGTTGTGCACCTCGTTCAGGCGCTGGTAGAAAGTCTGGCGCATGACCTGCGCCGCTATGCGCGTGAAGTCGTGGGGCGTTATATCCTCGCCATCCTTCACAACCCGCAAATCACCGGTCTCGGTGTCGAGAACGACCTCCGCGCCCTCGACCGCTCCTTCCCGGCCCTCGTAAGCGGCGAGCAGAGATTCCTCCAGCACGCCCTTGATCGTCTCGAATGCTATTCCCTTATCCGTCTCTATTTCGTGTAAAGCTGAAAGTAATGCGGTATTCATCTTCTTATATTTCCTCCTTGAGGTGCGCGCGGGTAACGGAGCCGAACGGCAGCTCCACCTCCGCCCCCTCCAAGAGTTTTAGTACAAAGCTTCTCTCACCGGCTCGTTCTATAGTGCCGGTAAAGTTGCGCCGCCCGTCCAGCAGCTCTCCGGTCCGCACCTTCGCCTCGTGCCCGACAAAACGCCGGAAATGCTCTGGCTTGGTAAGCGGACGCTCGATACCCGGCGAAGAGACCTCGACCATACCGTCGTAGCCCTCTTCTTCGAGGACCGGCGAAACGGTGGAGGCGACCCGCGAACAAAACTCGTGGTCCACGGCCCCATCAGTACGGTCGACGAGCAAGCTAAGAAGCGGCCCACCGGAAAAACGGGCCTCTACAAGCTCCGTCCCCTCCGGGAGCCGCTCCTCTACTATCTCCGCCAAACGATCCAGTCGTGCCGTCTCTCTCACCTTCTTCAAACGATAAAAAAGCAACGAGCCCATGCAGGCCCCTTGCTCCCATACAACAAGCTATATTGTACATCAGAGTATGTAGGTTACAAGGCGTCCCGCCTACTCGCTAAGCGGCTCAAGAAGGGCTTTCAAGATCACGATACTTACCTTGAAACGCTCCAACTAATGGAACAACTACAAAGCACCAGCCGTAAACTCTTGCAAGGTGCCGATGTGAAGACGGCGCTTTGCATGATATAGAAATGCGATCTCTCCTTGAAGACACTCTTCAACTTCCGTCCGTCGTGGACGGTACCGCCTGCTGATGGATAACCTTGTTTCGTAGCTCTCCTACCCGCAAGCGCTGCAGACGATCAAGGATATCCCGTACCTCCGCGTCAGGGAATTCCTCAACGATACTTTTCTTTGAGTTTTCACCTAGTCGCTCAGTTTTGATCTTTCGTATTGCTTCTTCGCTCTCTTGCAAAGTTGCCGGGTGCAGTTGCTTCACTACAGTATTGATAAGAAGGTTTCTCAGCGGTGCGAAAGTATAGTTTCCAATTGCCTTATACAACTGCGCATGCTGCCGGTTTAGCCATGCCGGGTCACGGTCGAATCCCGAATTTTCGAAGAAAGGTCGATAGATGAAGTTAGAGGCGGCGAACATCGAGAAAAAGCTTTCCCATGCCTGCGTGAGATTGACGACGCAAGACATGTAACGTTTTGATGTAAAATACTTATATGCTTCGAATATAAAAAGTTCATACGCCGGATTAATTGTGTCATTGTAGATCCGGAATCGTTTGTTGCACTCAAAACACGTTACGTATCGACCATCTATACGTTCCAGTTCACCGATATCATCGAGCCTGTTGAAGATACAAAGTGCACCGCAACGATCGCACTCAGCGGTTACGGTTTCATAACCAGCGTTCTGTATATGCGTCATTCGGAACAGATCCCTACACTAGTCGCTCTCAAGTTAGGTAGCGTGCGGATTCAGTGATGCGCTCTAGCCTCCTAAAGCTTTTCAATCGCTACTTCCAGCCGTCGTTCGTTATCTCCTCGAAGAGGGCGTCGTAGATCTCGTCTCGGCCTACCTTGCGCAGCGGCTTACCCTTGGAGAAGATCACGCCGTCGTCCTTGCCGCCCGCAACCCCGTAATCGGCGTCGCGCGCCTCTCCGGGACCGTTGACGATGCAGCCCATGACCGCGACGGTGAAGTGGTCTTCGTAGTGCTTCAACTCCTCCTCGACCTTGGCTGCCATCCCTATGACGTCGAAGCCTAAAGTGCGGGCGCAGCTCGGGCAGGCGATCACGTTCGGACCGCGGTGACGGAGGTTGAGCGCGGAGAGGATCTGGTAAGCGACCGGCAACTCCTCTACCGGGTCCTGCGCCAGCGAGACGCGGATGGTATCACCAATGCCGTAGGGCAAGAGCTGCCCGAAGGCGGACGCCGTCTTTATGGCTCCGGGTAGCTTCGTGCCAGCCTCGGTAACGCCCAGGTGCAGCGGGGCGTCGGAGTGCTCGCGAAACTTCCTGTTCGCCTCGACCATCTCCGGGACGTGGCTCGCTTTGAGGGAAACCTTGAAGTTAAAGAAATCCATCTCCTCGGCGATCTCCACCTTGTGCAACGCGCTCGCCACCAGAGCCTCGGCCTTCGGCAGATCCCAGAAGCGCCGCTCCACTGAGCCGGAGTTGACCCCGATGCGCATGGCAACCCCCGTCTCCTGGCACTTCTCGATCACCCGCCGGTATCGGTCATCGTTGCCGACGTTGCCCGGGTTGATCCGGACGCATGCCGCCCCCGCATCCGCCGCCCCGAGCGCCATCCGGTAATCGAAGTGGATGTCGGCGATCAGGGGGACCGGCGAGCGCCACACGACCTCCTTGAAACCCTTGAGCGCCTTCGAACCGTTGACCGAGACCCGCACCAGGTCCGCCCCGGCCGAGTTCAGGTCATAGACCTGCTGGACCGTCGCCTCGACGTCGCTCGTATTCGTATTGGTCATGGACTGGACGGCAATCTGCGCGCCACCGCCTATAGGCACGCCGCCGACCGTGATCTGCCGGCTCGTGATCGGTCGTTGTTGCAAGGCTGCCTCTGTCATGGTTCTCCTAAGATTTGTTTGCTATAAAGATTTTACTTCGGGATGAACGGCTGACCCGTAAAGATTTTACTAAGGTCCGCGTAGGTTGCGAAAAGAAAGAGCGTGAGCACCAACATCACGCCGACAGCGGCGATCTTGTTGACCGTGGCCGGCCTGACCGGCCTCCCCATGACCTTCTCAGCCGCGATGATCACCAGATGTCCACCGTCGAGCGGCAGGATCGGCAGCAGGTTGAAGAGCGCCAGGTTCAGGCTTATGAGCGCCAGGAGCTGCG
>JBBPZT010000132.1:0-13438 GCA_038198625.1 Rubrobacterales bacterium | reverse complement strand
TAAAGAACCCCACAAAAGCGCCCCAGATAGCCTTGCGCGCCTTGGGATCAAGGGTCTCCACCCGTCCTCTCTCTGCGACGGTCGCCACGAAGACTCCCCCTCCAGTTGCCAGCATGCTTTCCCGCTACGCATCTTATGTAATTGTCGCGACACACGCAAGCGCGTGCGGGTTCGCTTGTACGGGCGTGGCTACGGACCGGTGGAGGAGAGATCGAAGGTCCAGACCTCACGGCTGGCCGGCAGCTCCGGCTGCGAGAGGGTTACACGGGCGGCCTCGATGGATCTTACGTTCGGCTGTCCGGCGAGCCAGCCCTCGATCCCGCCTAGAGGAGCACCGGCGTCCGTGAGGCCATCTATACGGTAGTGCACGGGCAGTATGACCCGTGGGTCCAGGGCGTCGACGACCAGGTCCACCTCTTCTGGTGTGAGCAGATGGTCGTTGCCGTCCACGGGAACCACGAGCACGTCGACCTTTCCGACGGCTACCAGGAAGTCCTCCGGAAGTTCCGCGCGGTTGTCCCCCAGGTGACAGAACGAGACGCCCGCGACTTCGACGGTGAAGATCACGTTCTGCTGCCCGAACTCGGTGCCATAATGCCGGGCGTGGCGGCCGGCGAAGCCCCGGATGCGGAAATCTGTGCCTTCGAGCTGGAGCGCGCCCCGAACTATGGTCGGTTCGCCACGCACGCGGTCCACGGCATCGTGGTCGAAGTGAGGATGGGTTACCAGGACCACGTCGCACCCTAATAGTGGGAATGGACGCTCGAACCAGCGCGCCGACGAGGCTCCGAAAGACGGTGCGGGGCGTGCTTCGCCAGGATTCCCGAACGGATCTATCAAGATGCGCGTGCCGGAAGGAGTGGTCCAGAAGAAAGCCGAGTGTCCCAGATATTCGAGCGCTACTTCCGGCGCTTCCACCGCCGAGCCATCATCCATCACACCATTCTATCTTCTATACCCGAGTTTTCGGCTATGTACCCCCTCGTCAGTACCAGCACGATGGAGTTCTAAAGCTACCGGGTCTACGCTGTTCCCTCACGAGATCGAGCCGGGGTCGGCAAGCCCCGATGTCACGTTTGCTTCATAATAGGGGTCTGACCGAAAGGAGCGCGTCTTGATCGAGAGGGAGTCGAGTGGATCGGTACTGGAGATCGAGGAGGCCCGCGCCAGAATTCGGTCCGGGGAGCACACCGGACCTACGGGAGGTCTCGCGCCGGGGTTCGTGCAGACCAACCTGGTTGTCTTGCCTGAAGAGTACGCTTTCGACTTCCTGAAGTTCTGCGTTCGCAACCCGAAGCCTTGTCCGATCCTCGAGGTCACGGATGCGGGCTCCCCCACTCCGTCCGTGATGGCGCCGGGAGCGGATCTGAGAACTGACGTTCCGAAGTACCGCGTCTACGAAAACGGCGAGTTGGTGGACGAACCGTCAGAGATATTGTCTTACTGGCGCAGGGACCTGGTGTCGTTCCTGATCGGGTGCAGCTTCACGTTCGAGACGGCGTTGCTCTCGGCGGGACTCCGGCTGGCCCACCTGGATCAGGGGCGCAACGTCCCGATGTACGTGACGGACCGCGACTGCGTCCCCTCCGGGCCGTTCGTCGGTCCGATGGTGATGAGCATGAGACCGTACCGGGCGGAACAGATACCGCTCGCGGTTGCGGTCTCGGGACATTACCCGACGATGCACGGCGCGCCGGTCCACGTCGGAGACCCCGGCTCTCTAGGGATAAGAGACATCAACGAGCCGGAGTTCGGAGACGCGATCTCGATGGAAGAAGACCAGTTGCCGGTCTTCTGGGCGTGCGGGGTGACGCCTCAGGCGATAGTGATGGAAGCCGGCCTGTCCTTCGTGATCACCCACAGTCCCGGTCACATGTTCGTCACCGACCGTCCGAACGCGGAGTACGAGGTCTGAAGCTCCCCAGAGACAGCATCAACTTTATACAACCGGCCATTTACCCGGGTTGAGCGAGGTGCTACTTTGTGCGTAGCAGTCTGCACATAGAGGGGTGATGTGTACATGATGAAGCGAATCAGGAACCTCGGACCGGGACTACTGGTGGCTGCGGCGTTCATCGGGCCGGGGACGGTGACGACGGCGAGTGTCGCGGGAGCGAGCACCGGGTACGCGCTCCTGTGGGCGCTGGCATTCTCTATAATCGCCACCATGGTCTTGCAAGAGATGAGCGCCCGGCTAGGCATCGTGAGCAGGGAAGGCCTCGGGGAAGCGCTCCGCACCACGTTCGACAATGTGGTAGTGAAAGCGGTCGCCATTATCCTGGTGGTGGCGGCTATTACGGTCGAGACGGCGGCTTTCCAGACGGGGAACATAACCGGTGCGGCGTTGGGACTCGAAGCCGTAACCGGCATCACACCTCAGATTTGGGCGGTGGTAGTTGGTGTGAGCGCTTTCGTGCTGCTGGCTTCGGGTGCCTACCAGCTTATAGAACGGGTCCTGGTGGCGCTGGTGATCGTGATGAGCGTCGTCTTCCTGCTCACGGCGATCATAGTGCGGCCGAACGTCGGAGACATCCTGGCAGGCGTGTTTGCGCCGGGCGTACCTTCAGGATCTCTGGTTACCGTGGTCGCCCTGATCGGCACGACCGTCGTCACCTACAATTTCTTCCTGCACGCGAGCTCGGTGCAGGAGAAGTGGCCGGAGTCCGTACCGACGGACGAGGCGCTCGCCGAGTCTCGGTTCGACACCATCGCATCCATCGCCCTCGGAGGACTCATAACCCTGGCTATCATAGTGACGGGCGCCGCCGCCTTTTTCGGAACGAGCACGAAGATAGAGAGTGCCGGCCAGATGGCCCAGCAACTCGAACCGCTCCTGGGACCGGCGGCGAAAGTCTTCTTCGCGATCGGCATCTTCTCGGCCGGCCTGACCAGCTCTATCACCGCCCCGCTCGCCGCCGCTTACGCGACCTCCGGCGCCTTCGGCTGGGGACGGGACCTACGAAGCTGGCGGTTCCGGGCGGTGTGGGCGGTGGTACTGGTCTTCGGCACGACCCTGGCCGCGCTCGGGACCAGCCCCGTCCAGATCATAGTCTTCGCCCAGGCCGCCAACGGCATTCTCCTGCCGCTAATAGCCATCTTCCTCCTCATAGTCATGAACCGGAGCGACTTGCTCGGCGACTTCAAGAACGGTATCGTCGGCAACGCCCTCGGCGCCATCGTCGTTCTGGTCGCCTCCGGGCTCGGTGTCTGGACGCTCATAACAGTTTTCCAGACCATTACCGGAGGAGGCGGGTGAAGAAGCTCCGCCTCGGCGTGGATGTCGGCGGCACTTTCACGGACCTCGTCGCCCTCGACAACGGAGAGATCCTCACGGCGAAAGTCCCTTCCACCCCACAAGACCAGTCCGAGGGCGTGATGAACAGCGTCCGGGCAGCGGGGATAGAGGCCAGAAGCGTCGCCGCTTTCGCCCACGGCATGACGGTCGCGACCAACGCCCTCCTGGAGCGCAAGGGCGCCAGGACAGCCATCGTTACCACCGAAGGCTTCAGGGACGTGCTGGAGATCGCCCGCCAGGACCGGCCCTCCCTCTACGACCTGTCAAGGAACAGACCACCCGCCCTCGTTCCGCGCGGGTTGCGCTTTACGGTCCGCGAGAGGATGGGACCGGAGGGGGAGATACTTCCCCTCGACGAAAGGAGCCTCGAAGAGGCCGTGTCAGCCTTGAAGGAGGCGGAGGTAGAGGCGGTTGCTGTTTGTCTGCTGTTCGCGTTTCTGCATCCGGAGCACGAGAAGAAGGTAGGAGAGGTCTTGAGGGAAGCCTTGCCGGGGGTTCACGTCTCTCTTAGTAGCGAGGTGTTGCCGGAGTTCCGGGAGTACGAGCGGTTCTCGACAACCGCCGCCGACGCCTACCTGGGACCGAGGCTCGCGGCCTACCTGGAGAACCTGGGTCGCGAGGTGGAAGGCGCCGGGATGCCTTCCCCGCTGGTAATGCAGTCCTCCGGCGGGGTCGTGGAGATCGGGGTCGCTTCGCAGAGGACCGCAGCCTGCGTGCTCTCGGGTCCGGCGGGTGGGGTGGTCGGGGCGGCTTACGTGGCGGAAGCGGGCGGTTACCGGAACCTCCTCACCTTCGACATGGGCGGGACCAGTTCGGACGTCGCCCCTATCCTGGACGGCAGGACGCTCACCACCACGGAGACGGCGGTTGCGGGGGTGCCGATCAAACTGCCCATGATCGACGTTCACACCGTAAGCGCGGGCGGCGGCTCCATCGCCTGGACCGACGCCGGCGGCGCGCTGCGCGTCGGCCCGCACTCGGCCGGCGCCGACCCCGGTCCCGCCGCCTACAACAAGGGAGGGGAACAGGCTACCGTTACAGACGCGAACCTCTTTCTCGGCTACCTCCAGGACGGCGCGAAGCTCGGCGGCGAGGTCGTCCTGGACTGCGGACTCTCCGAAAAAGCTCTCTCCAGGGTCGGCAAGGAACTCGGCATGGACACGCTCCAGGTCGCGCTCGGGGTGGTGCAGGTGACGAACACGGAGATGGTCGGCGCGCTGCGGGTCATAAGCGTCGAACGGGGCCTCGACCCGAGGGAGTTCGCCCTGGTAGCTTTCGGTGGCGCTGGCCCGCTTCACGCCTGCTCTCTGGCCGAAGAGCTCGGCATACGGACTGTCCTGGTTCCGAAAGCCGGCGGCGTCTTGAGCGCCCTCGGCCTCGCCGTCTCCGACCTCCGCCGCGACTACCTGCGTCCGGTACTATCCACCCTGAACGAGCTGGAGATCGGAGAGCTGGAGGACGCTTTCGAGGAGATGGAATGCGGGGCGGCGAAAGACCTCGACTCTCCGCGGTTCGGCCGCCGGGCGGATCTCCGCTACGCGGGACAGTCCTTCGAGTTGATGGTGGATGCCGACGAGCTGGAGGACCTGGAAGCGAGGTTCCACGAGGTCCACGAACGCCGCTACGGCTACCGGATGGAGGAGGAGATCGTGGAGCTCGTAAACCTGCGACTGGTGGCGACCGTTCCGGTGGAGAAGCCGGGGTTGGAAGAGCCCGAACCGGAGGGTGAGTCGAAGCCCGGTCGCCGGGAGGCGAACTTCGGGGATGAGAAAACCTGGCGAGAGGTACCGGTTCTGGACAGGGCACGGATGGGGCGGGGTTCGGAGATCGAGGGACCGGCTATAGTGGAGTTTCCCGAGGCGACCTGTGTCGTCCGGCCCGGCTGGCGCGGCATTATAGACGAGGTTGGGACGCTGGTTCTGGAGAGCGTATGAGCGAAAGAAACCTGGATCCCGTAACCCTCTCGGTGCTGGCGAGCGCCCTCTCCGGGATAGCAGAGGAGATGGGGGCCGTCTTGATCCGGGGCGCCTACTCCTCGAACATAAAAGAGCGCCGCGACTGCTCGACCGCCCTCTTCGACGCGCGCGGCAGAATGGTCGCCCAGGCCGAGCACATCCCGGTACACCTCGGCGCGATGCCCGAAGCCGTCGCCGCCGTGATGGACAGAAACCCCGGGGCCGGCGACGTTTTCGCCCTCAACGATCCCTACTCCGGCGGTACCCACCTGCCCGACATAACCCTCGTCTCGCCGGTGGCGGCGGGCGAGAACGAAGAGATCGTCGGCTACGCGGTGACGCGGGCCCACCACTCGGACGTCGGGGGGATGAGCCCGGGCTCGATGCCTTCGTCATCACGGGAGATCTACCAGGAAGGCATCATCATCCCGCCGGTTCGTCTCGTCCGCGGCGGAGAGTACGTCGAGGAGATCCTGGCCCTCATCCTCGCCAACGTCCGCACGCCCGCACTCAGGCGCGGCGACCTGCGCGCCCAGATAGCCGCCAACCGGCTCGCCCAGACGCGCATCTCGGAGCTAATGGAGCGGCGCGGCAAGGAGACCGTGCTAACCGCTTTCGATGAAGTCATCTCCTACACGGAACGCAGAACGAAGGAGGCGATCCGTGCTCTACCCGATGGCGAATACGAGGCCGAAGACTTCCTGGAAGGCGACGGCACGACCGACGAGGACATCCCTATAAAAGCGATCGTCACCATAGAGGACGACTCCATGACCATGGACTTCACCGGCACCTCCGAGGCGGTCGCGGGAAACGTCAACTGCCCCCTCCCCGTGACCCGCTCGGCCTGCTACTTCGCCCTGCGGGTGCTGCTCCCGGAGGACATCCCCGCCAACGCCGGGACTTACGCACCACTCGAAATACTCGCCCCGGAAGGAAGCCTGGTAAACGCCATAAGCCCGTCGGCAGTCGTAGCCGGCAACGTCGAGACCTCGAACCGCATCGCAGACGTGGTACTCGCTGCGCTCTCCGGTTTCGCCCCGGCGGACCTCCCGGCACAGGGACAGGGCACTATGAACAACCTCATAATCGGCGGCCGTCAGGGAGGCGGCTGGACTTACTACGAAACGATGGGCGGCGGCCAGGGCGCGAGCAACAGCGGCCCCGGGCCCTCCGGAGTCCACGTCGGCATGTCCAATACCCTCAACACCCCCGTCGAAGCCTTCGAGATGGAGTACCCTATGCGCGTCGAGCGCTACGAGCTACTCTACGGCTCCGGCGGCGCGGGAAAGCATCGAGGCGGTGACGGTCTGGTGCGTTCCGTAAAAGTCCTGGAACCCGCCTCCCTCTCCCTCCTGGCAGACCGACGCCGTCATCCTCCGCAGGGCGCACAAGGTGGCGAGCCCGGTAGTATCGGCAAGAACCTCCTCAACGACGAGGAGCTACCACCAAAGACGAGTCGGGAGTTGGCGAGGGGAGACGTGGTGACAATCCATACGCCGGGCGGCGGCGGTTACGGCAAAGAGAACGGGTAGCTAGACACCGCCACGAACTCCAGAACCTCTCTAGCGAAGCCCGACTGCGATGAAGGAGATCGCGCATAAAAGAAGTAAACCGCCGGTCAGAACGGTCGTAGTAGTAGATAGACGAGCAGGCCGAACGCGACGACCACCAGTACCCAGGCCGCCAGGGCGGCGACGCTTAGCCGGGACGAAAGCAGTGGTTTGCTCCGTTCCGCGAGCACCGCCGACTGGCCGCAAAAGAACGTTACGCCGATGAGTAAGGATATAGCCGGAGGAAGCTTCTGTACCAACGGTTGACCACCCAGCGACGATAGAAGCACGAGGAGGACGACCATCAGGGGAATATAGAAAGCCCAGAAGACGGTCAGCCCTTTGAACGCTTTCTCCCTGCCCGGACGTACCGAACGCACCAGAAATCTTCTAGAGAATCTTACGAGGGCGTCGGGAGGATACATAAGCGGTGCTCCAGTATATTCGAGGAGATTTCCCGGCTGCCACGGCAGTATAACGACTGCCGTTGTCCGCTTCTAGTTGAGACGAATGTATCCTCGGTCGAAGTCAGAAGAAGAGCTTCTCGGGAGCGTGTGCGACGGGGGAAAAATAACCGGGAGCTTCGGGATCTCTTTATCTTGCCTGCTTCGCCTTGTCCTGCACGAGCAGGGAACGGCCGACGAGTATCGCCCCGGCCGCCGCGACGGCGATGGCGCCCGAGACCATCCAGGCCGTGTTGTAAGAGGTTGCCTCGACCAGAAACCCGAAGACGAGCGGCCCGATGGCGGCGCCTCCGGAAGCTCCGGTCTGGGTTATGCCGGTCGCGGCGGCCGGAGCGCCGGGGTTTGTCCTGACGATGGCGAAATTGAAGAGGCCGGGCCATCCCCATCCCGCCCCGAAAGCGAGGAGCGTCCCGACCACGAGCAGGCCGTGGATACCGCTCGCGAGCAGCGCGAACCCGACAGCCCCGACCACGAGCATGCCGGACACCAGCCGCAGACGCCCGCTGTTCATTCGGTCGGCGAGGATACCAAACAGAACTCTGACGGTGATGCCGGTGGCGCTCCCGAGCGCGAGAAGGAGACCGGCCGTACCGGCCCGGAGTCCTTCAGAGACCGCGGCGCCGGAGATAAAGGCTCCGAGGGGGGTCGCTGCCATGGAACCGAGTCCTATCCCGAAAGCCAACAGGACCAAAGGACGAGTGTGGGCGTCGCCCGCCCGGCCTTTTTTCACCCGGCTAACCCCGCCGAGCGTCTCGGCCGGCACCAGCAGCGCAACGATGAGCGCGAGCGCCGCGGCTCCCGCGAAAGCCCAACGCCAGCCGACGGTGATGGCGACCACCGGTACGGCGAGGCCGGCGAGCAAAGTAGCCGTCGGGATGGCCGCCTGTTTTATCCCGAACGACAACCCCTGACGTTCGGGCGGCACCTCACGGGCCAGCGAGAGGTGCGTGGCCGGCTGCGAGACGGCGTTGGCGAAACCACCGAAGATCAGGCACACGAGCAGCCCACCCCATGACCGGGCCAGCAAGGCAACGCACAGAAGAGAGGCAGCGCTCGCCAGCGCCGCCGCCCGCATCCCACGATGCGACCCGATGCGCTCCACCAGCCTCCCGAAAAGCGCCGAGGAGAGGGCTGAAGAAACAAAAAACGCCGCCACCAGAAGCCCGAGATCCCCAACCCCGAAGTGCATCTCCGAGCGGATCTGGACCGCCAGACCACCCGTCAAGAAAGCCGGAAGAACCCCCGCCGTGGCGACGGCGACGGCCAACAGTATCGGCCGGTAGTTGAGGCCGTCGTTCATCGAGAGCGCAAATTCGGGCTGGTATTGAAGTTGGTTTGGACACGAGGCATAAGCCCCGATGTTAGCACTCCTCTTCGGAGCTACCCTCTAATACTTTCACGTAAGACGGTACTAAGGGCGGCGCGCGCGGCGAAGTAGCCGCACATGCCGTGTACCCCACCGCCGGGTGGCGTCGAGGAGGAGCATATATAGAGTCCCGTTGCGGAGGTCGAGTACGGTGTGATGCGGGCCGCGGGCCGGGTGAAGAGCTGGCGGAAATCCATCACGCCGCCGTTGATGTCGCCGCCCACCAGGTTGGCGTCCTCCCGTTCGAGTTGCGCCGGCCCCATCGTATTCTTCGCCAGGATACGGTCGCGAAAGCCCGGGGCGAAGCGCTCGATCTGGCTCTCTATCCTCTCCGTCATGTCGAAGGTGGACCCATTGGGTATGTGGCAATAAGCCCATACGGTATGCTTCCCCTCCGGCGCCCGCGACTCGTCGAAGAGGCTCTGCTGGGCGAGCAGGACGAAGGGACGCTCCGGGTTCTCCCCACGCCAGACGGCAGCTTCCGAAGCCGAGATATCGTCGAACCTACCGCCGACGTGTACCGTCCCAGCACGCAAACACTTCTCATCCATCCAGGGGATCGGCCCGTCCAGGGCGAAGTCAACCTTGAAGATGCCGGGACCGTAGCGGTAGCGTGAGAGGATTCGCCGGTAGCCGCCGGTAAAGTGTTCCCCGGCGATGGAGAGTAGCTGACGCGGCGTCACGTCGAAGAGAACAGCCTTAGTGTACGGCAGCTCCTCGACGGCGCGGACTCTGAACCCAGTATGGACCTCGCCGCCTAGTGAGGTCAGGTAGGAGGCGAGCGAGTCGGCGATCTTCTGCGAGCCGCCTTTCGGGAACGGCCATCCAACCGCGTGCCCGAGTACCGAGAGGGCGAGGCCGAAAGCGGCGCTCGGCGCCTGTTCCATGGGCAAGAAAGAATGGGCGGCGTTCCCGGCGAAGAGCCCTCTCGCCCTCTCACCCTCGAAGAGTCCTTCCGCGAGCCCGCGGGCGGAGCGGAGCGCCCGCAACCCGGTACGGGCGAGTCCGAACGGATGGTGTGGCAACCGTAGCGGGCCGAGGACGGAGCCGGCCAGCCGGTTCCAGTCACGGACGGCGGGTCCCATCAGCTTTCTGTATGCCCTCGCGTCCGGCCCCAGGGCATCACAGGTCTCCTCGATGGAGCGTTCCAGAGTGACGGCCGTGCCGTCGTCGAAAGGGTGTGCCAGGGGCGCCGGTGGATGTACCCATTCGAGGCCGTGGTCTTCGAGCGGCAGGTCGGAAAAGAAAGGTGAACCGTAACCTAAAGGGTGGATCGCCGAACCGAAATCGTGGACGTAGCCGGGGAGTGTAAGTTCCGCCGAGCGGGTGCCGCCCCCGATCACGCCCTCAGCCTCCACGACCGCGACCGAACGCCCAGCGCGGGCAAGCTCCACGGCGGCGGCCAATCCGTTGGGTCCTGCTCCCACTACAACAGCGTCGTAAACCTCTCGCCCACTCATGGCACTGATTCTACAGCGCCTCGGCTACAGAGCCCGAACCAGCCCGCCGTCCACCAGCAACGCCTGTCCCGTAACGTAGCTGTTCGCGGGCGAGGCGAGGAAGGCCGCGACCTTCGCGAACTCCGCAGGAGTCCCGTAGCGTCCGAGCGGTATCCGGGAAGCAAACTCGGCCCGGACTTCCTCGACGGGCACGCCGAGGGCGTCGGCGCGGGCCCCATCCAGCGAAGCCGAGCGGTCTGTCGAGATACGGCCCGGCCCGAGCGTGTTGATCAGGACGCCATCAGATGCCAATTCCGAGGAGAGGCTCTTGGCGAGCCCGGCTATCCCGGCCCTGAACGTGTTGGAGAGGGTCAGGTTCTCGATGGGCTGCTTTATGGATGAGGAGGCGATGATGACGATTCGTCCACCGCCCCGCTCCCGCATGTGCGGCAAGGAGTTACGGATCAAACGAACCAGGCTCATCAGGTTCAACTCGAAGGCGTGGCGCCAATCATCTTCTCCCAGGTCATCGAAACCTCCGGCAGGCGGCCCCCCGGAGTTGGTCACCAGCGCGTCCAGTCCCCCAAACCTACCGACCGTCTCCTCCACCAGCCGACGGATGTCCTCTTCCCGCGTCAGGTCGGCGGCGCAGTATTCTACACTGGCATTCGAAGCTTGCCTTATCCCCGCCGCGGTTTCCACCAACCTCGCTTCGTCGCGGCTCGAAAGCATAACCGACGCGCCCTCGGCGGCGAGTTGGGCGGCGACCGCACGCCCGAGTCCTTTGCTAGAGGCCGCGACCAGCGCGGCCTTTCCTTCCAATCCGAGGTCCAAAACTACCCCCTCACCGGGTTATATAGCGGCTCTAAACCGGGGATCCGACACCCTAAACTGTCCCCATCCTGGAGCACGACCGCCCCAGGCGTTCCCGTGGAGATTATGTCGCCGGGCAAGAGCGTCATGACCTCCGAGTGGAAGGCGACCAGCGACCAGGGCGAGAACGTCATGTTCGAGACGCTGTTCGTGCGGCGCGGCTCGCCGTTAAGCACCGTCGATACCTCCAGGCCCTCGATCTCCCCCACCTCGTCCGGCGTTACCAACTGAGGCCCAAAGCTGAAGAAGGTGTCGAAGCTTTTGGCGCGGGTCAGGTACCGTGGGTTCTTGCGTAAGATGTCCTCCGCCGTCATGTCCAGGATCGTGGTGAAACCGGCGACAACAGACGGGGCTTCCTCCTCAGTAACGTTGCGAGCCTCGCGGCCGATTATTATCCCGAGTTCCGCCTCGCCCGTCACCCGCCCCGACTGTCCGGGCAGCCTGATCTCCTCCCCATGCCCGATGATGGTCGTATCCGGCCTCATGAAGCTCGCCGGCTCCTCCGAGGGGGCAACCTCCTCCAGGTCTCCGGCGTGCTCCACGTAGTTCAGCCCGATACCCCAGATCTTCCGGGGCCTCCGGTACAGCGGTCCGTACTCGATCCTTCCGAACGGAATCACCTGTTCCGAAAACCCCTCGAATCTGTCGTTCAGGCATTTCTCCTGAAGCTCGTAGAACCTTCCGCTCTCCAGAAGAGAGAACAGGTCCGTGAACCATCCGGCGTTCGTGGCGTCCAGCGGGAGCGCGCCCTCGGGCAGGATCAAAGCGGCCTCCTCTGAACCTCTCAACCTGATCGTCGCGAGCCTCAACGGACAAACTCCTCTCCAAGAACAAAGCGACCTCATTCTGACAGAGGAGCTTCGTATGTGCCGCGAGACCGGTTGCGGCCTGCCGTCCCCTGTGACAGAATCTACCGACGGATATCCTGCTTTTGGGGAGAAGCAGGCTTTCGCGGCACACAGCTTACCCAGGAGGAGAGCGGATATGGACTTCTACTATTCCGACAAGGTCCTTGAACTTAAAGCGAAGCTTGAGTCTTTTATGGACGAGCACGTCTACCCTAACGAGAAGACGTTCGAGGAACAACTCGGGGAGGCGGAGGGCCGCTGGACGATTCCCCCAATTATGGAAGAACTCAAGTCCAGGGCGAAATCTGAGGGGTTCTGGAACCTGTTTCTGCCCGACTCCGAGTACGGCGCGGGGCTCACGAACCTGGAGTACGCGCCGCTCTGCGAGACAATGGGTCGCAGCCCCATCGCCCCGGAAGTCTTCAACTGCTCGGCTCCGGATACCGGCAACATGGAGGTCCTGGTCCGCTACGGCAGCGAGGAGCAGAAAGAGAAGTGGCTTAAACCTCTACTAGAAGGAGAGATACGTTCCTGCTTCGCGATGACTGAGCCGGATGTTGCCTCTTCGGACGCGACGAACATCCAGGCGCGGATAGAGCGGGACGGGGAAGATTACATAATCAACGGTAGGAAGTGGTGGTCTTCGGGGGCTGGTGACCCGCGCTGTGAGATCTCAATTTTCATGGGCAAGACCGACCCGGAGGCCAGGAAACACGAGCAGCAGTCCATGATCCTGGTGCCGCTAGATACTCCGGGTGTCGTCATTGAGCGGACGCTGCCGGTCTTCGGCTACGACGACGCGCCGCACGGGCACGCGGAGATCTCCTTCGAGGACGTGCGGGTGCCAAAGGAGAACATCATCTGGGGCGAGGGCAAAGGGTTCGCCATCGCCCAGGGAAGGCTCGGGCCGGGTCGCATCCACCACTGCATGCGTTTGATCGGGCTCTCCGAGCGGGCGCTGGAGCTTATGTGCGAACGGGTAAAGAGCCGGGAGACCTTCGGCAAGCCGATTTCGGAGCAGGGGGTGGTGATGGAGTGGATCGCCGACTCCCGGATGGAGATAGAGCAGGCACGCCTGTTGACCTTGAAAGCGGCCCACATGATGGACACCGTAGGAAACAAAGAAGCCCGTTCGGAGATCGCCCAGATCAAAGTGGCCGCCCCGAACGTGGCCCTGCGCGTCCTCGACCGGGCCATCCAGGCCCATGGCGGTGGCGGCGTCTCGGATGACTTTCCGCTCGCAGCATTCTGGGCGTCAGCCAGGACTTTGCGCCTCGCCGACGGCCCCGACGAAGTCCATCGCGCCTCCGTCGCCCGTCTAGAGTTGAAGAAGGAGCGCCGCACCAGGACCGGACAGGCATCCGGCGTATAGACGCTCACCCGTTCAGGAGAGACTTTCGGCTAGAATCTAAGGGAATTTTTAGGACGAAAAGTTTCTTCCGGAGGCGGTGCTGTGGCTATAGAGATGACGGGCGGCAAGATCATGGACGAGCGGGGTACGGTCGTCACCTTCCGGCAGAAGTGCGAGAGTTGCGGCTACGTCTTCGACTGGAACAAGACCACCATAGTCCCGGCCTATGGCTCCCGGAAAGTCAGGGCGTTCACCTGTCCGGAGTGTGGCAACTACCAGGAAGTAGAGGTTCGT
>JBBPZT010000131.1:0-6897 GCA_038198625.1 Rubrobacterales bacterium | reverse complement strand
CACCTTCTGCGTCCGGGCAGAGTGTACGAGGCGGTATACATTATTGGCGTATATCATTACAGCAATTTGCAGAGGAACTGAACGTTGAAAAAGCTCTGCGGTTCTGTGTCTCTGTCGGTAGACAAATGCCGGACGACCGAGACTCAAAGACACGAGAGTTCAGTTGTTTCGAGAAGTACTCTAGGAGGTTACATGGATACGGTCAGACTTTTCAAGAGCGGTAGCAGCCAGGCGGTAAGGCTGCCCAAGAAATTCAGGTTCGAGGGGGAGGAGGTCTTTATAAAGAAGGTGGGAGAGGCGGTAGTGCTGCTTCCTCGCGAAGACTCCTGGCGAACGCTCTACGAGAGCCTGGACGCTTTCTCGGAAGACTTCATGGCCGAAAGAAATCAGCCGTCCGGTCGACAGGAGCGAGAGCCTCTGTTCGGCTGATGATTGCACCTTTATGGCACGCCTGAGCTGTCTACTCGACACGAACATCTGCATATACTTGATCCGGCAACGCCCGCAGCGAGTGCTACGCAGGTTCGAGGAGTTCGAGGTCGGCGAGATCGGGGTTTCGGTGATCACGGTCTCGGAACTGCGCTACGGTATCGAGAAGAGCACGCGTCCGGAACAAAATCGCGCGGGCCTGGAGCGGTTCCTATTGCCGCTGGGGTTGTTGAATTTGGTGAGCAAGCCACGAGAGACTATGGTCTCATCCGGGCAACGCTCGAAAAGCAGGGTACGCCCATAGGACCCCTTGATACCCTTATAGCCACCCACGCCGTGAGCCTCGGCGCGACCCTCATTAACAACAACACTCGCGAGTTCGTACGGGTGCCGGACCTCCGGACAGAAGCCTGGACTACACTGGAATGACCGGGAGTGGGGAGGGTCAACCTGGCCCAATAAGGGCAATGGTCATGATCCGCGAAGCTTTCCGGGTGGCCTGAGATTCCCACGGCACTCGTCCAGGTTAACCTTATATCGGGGACACGAGTTTATTGATAGTGCCGGTGAACCGAAACGTCCTCCGCGGCAACAAGGTTAATAGAGATGAAGAGCGACGAGCATCTGATACGGGCGGTAGCTTCCGGGGACGATAACGCCCTCCGGGAGTTGTTCCGCCGCCATTCCCCGTGGTTAGCCGCCCGGTTGCGGCGGGTGATGCCCGCCAGCGCGGTCGAAGACGTGTTGCAGGAGACGTTTATCGCCGTGTGGCGCGGGGCGAAGCGTTACGGCGGAGAGGGTGTCGTTGGAGCCTGGATCTGGGGTATCTCTCGCCGCCAGGCCGCCCTCTGGGCCAGAAAGAACGGCCGCCCCGAGGCCGAGATGGAGCTGGCGCGGGAAGAAGATCCCGCCGCGTCTGCCGCCGCGAAGGCGGACCTCGACCGGGCGCTCGCGGACCTCGGTCCCGGAGACAACGCCAGTGGAGACGCCCAACGGGAACTCGCCCGCCTGATCTTCGTCGAAGACCGTTCCGTCGCCGACGTGGCCGGTCTGCTGGGCATACCCGAAGGGACCGTAAAAAGCCGCGTCTACAAGTTGCGGCGCCTGCTCCGGGCGTCGCTAATGCAAGGAGAATGCCGATGATAGAAAACCACCCGGACGGCGCCGCGCACGTCGCCAACTGCGCCGACTGCCAGGCACGCACCAGCCTCAGCTACGACGCCCTCGACGTAGACCTCGAAAAAGTCTGGATCGGGGTGGCCGCCGAAGCCTGGGCGAGCCCCGCCTCACGGCCCGAACGAATTGCTGGCAGCCTGCTCTGCTCGCCACCCCTAGCCCGCGCGTTGGCGACCACGCCGTCACTCTTCCTCTCCTGGATACTGGCGACCGCTGTCGTGCTCGCCGCCGGGGTTCTCGCTACTCCAATCTCCGGGGAACCGTTGCCCGCGCTGCTCGCCCCGGCCCTCGCCGGAGCGGGCGTCGCCTACGCCTACGGACCCGGCGTAGACCCGGCCTTCGAGTTGAGCAGGACGATGGCGACCTCCGACCGGATGGTCCTTCTGGTACGTGTCCTCGCCGTCTTCGGCGTTAACTCCGTACTCGGCCTCTTCGCTTCGCTCTTCACCGACTACTCCGTAAGCATCACGCTCGGTTGGCTCGTCCCGATGACGACCGTCTCGGCGCTCGCGCTCGCCGCCGCCACGCTCCTCCGCTCGGCAAACGCCGGAATACTGGTGGCGCTCTTCGCCTGGGGAATGGTCGTCTCGACCGCCTTCGCCCGCACCGACGACTACGCAACCGCCGTCACCGTCTCGCTAACCCCGTTCTACGCCGCCGCCACCGTGGCGCTAGTGGCGCTCACTCTGTACGCAACCAACGGAAAAAGGGAGGGACTATCGTGGAGGTAAACGTCCAGGTCGCCGGCGTCACGCAGCGCTTCGGCCGAACCGAGGTACTAAAGGAGATGAATCTGAGCGTTGGGACCGGCGTCTTTGGCCTGCTCGGTCCAAACGGGGCGGGCAAGACCACCCTGCTCCGCACCCTAGCAACGGCGATCAACCCGGCCAACGGCTCGCTCCGGCTCCTCGGCTACGACCCTGCCGACACCGGCGAGAGGCGCGCCCTGCGGCGGCGGCTCGGCTACCTGCCCCAGACGTTAGGCTACTATCCGAACTTCACCGTCTTCGAGTTCGTCGAGTACTTCGCGCTCTTAAAAGAGATGCCCCACGAGCGGGTGCGGCCAGCTGTGGCGGAGGCCATCGAACGTGTCGGGCTTGAGGATAGGGCGAAGTCGAAGTTGAAGACATTATCCGGCGGCATGATCCGTCGGGTCGGCATCGCCCAGGCGATAGTCAACGACCCGGGACTCTTGCTACTCGACGAGCCGACAGCCGGCCTCGACCCCGAGCAGCGGGTAGGGTTCCGCGACCTGATCCGAGCGATAGGCCAACGCGGCACCGTGATAGTCAGCACCCACCTCGTAGAAGACGTTGGCGCCGCCTGCTCCGAAGTCGCCCTAATGAACGGCGGCAGGATAGTCTTCCGCGGCACCCCCGACGAACTAAGCGCCCGAGGCGAAACGGGTGGCGCGGGAGACTCACCGCTGGAGCGCGGCTACACCTCAATCCTCTCCGGAGCACGAGCATGAGCGCGGCGTTCGCCTCGGCACGTTCCCTGCTGCGGCTGGAGCTAAGGCGTAGTATTGGGCTGCTCCTCTTCCCGATGCTCCTGGCCGCCGCGTGGTACGGTGCGAGTATCCAGCTTCACCCGGGGATTTACGTGTGGCTCGACACCAGTTCCGCCGTCCGGGCGAGCGTAACGCTTCTCGGGGCGCTGGCCGGCGGGCTCTCGGCCTGGATGGCGGGGCGTAGCCACCGGCACGGGATGGAGGAGATGCTCAGTATCACCCCGCACTCGTCCGTCGCGCGGGATCTCCTCGCCTGGGCCGGCACCGCCCTCTGGGGCATCGCCGCATACGTCCTGTTCGTCGCCGCGATCTCCGTCCTGACTTGGCGGAACGCGACCTGGGGCGGGCCGCTGCCAGGTTACTTCCTCGTTGGTCTGCTTGCGTTGGTCGCGTACTCCGCCTTCGGCTGGGCCGTCGGTTGCTGGGTGTCGGGCCGCTTCACCGCGCCCCTGCTCGCCGTGGGGATCGCCTTCTGGGAGACCTCACTGTCGGGTGGCATCAGCACGACGAAGCCAAACCCGGAGCTGCTCTCTGCCGCCCCGTGGTCTCTGATGCCGCCCAACACAGACGTTTTCCAGAAGATCCTCCAGGTAACGGCGCAGCAATCCCTCTGGTTTTTGGGTCTCGGAGGAGTCGCGCTCACCGTTGCTGTTCTCAAGAACGGTCGAAGAAACATGCTGGCCTGGGCCTCCCTGCTGGGAGCCGTGGCAATGGCTACTGCTGGGCTATTGTCTTCGCTGGCGGCGGCCGCGCCCCTGGTGGGTCCTGTTCCCGTCAGGCTCGTACCATTTGAGCCCGTATGCAAGAAAGGCAAGATCACGGTCTGCGTCCATCCAGCCTACGCGAAGCTGCTTCCGAAGACCGCCGGAATCGTCGACCAGGTGGCCGAGCCCCTGGAAGGGATACCCGGCGCCCCGACCCGCGCGGTGCAAATAGGCGGAGCTTATGGTCTGTCCAAAAGAGCAGGCGATGTTGCTTACTTCCACCTCGACGGCTTGGAATCCGGTGACGAGGGGACGTTCAAGCAGGAAGTTGTAATGAGCCTGGTGATAAACGACCGCAACGCAACATACAAGACGCAGGCTCGGAGGTCGACCGAAGACCTGAGAAGATGTGGAGGGAGTGTTGTGGGCAAAGACTACTATACCCTTGTGCTCAGCACGCAGGCCGTGGTACAGGAGTGGCTTGCAGAAAGAGCCGGAGTCCCTTATGGCAACATGTACCTCACTGGCGCATGTCCCAACACGAACAAGCTCGTGAAGAGGTTCGCGAACCTAGATCCAGCCAAACGAAAAGTGTGGCTGAGAAAGAACTTCGCCGATCTGCGCGCTGGCAAGGTAACCCTCAAGGATCTGCCATGAGGCTCGCCGGGCTGTACCTGCGCTCGCGCCGGTTCGGTGGAGCCGTTTCGACTCTCGTGCTCGTGGCTTTGCTCTCGTGGGCCGGGACGCAGTACTCGCTGTCCCACGGCAACCGAGTAGATGAGGGCGCGCTATTACCGTTCCTCGCGCTCGGCGCCATCGGCGCCGCAAGCGTGGTCGGGGCAGGCTCCGGCTCCCCGTTTGGTGAAGCCGAACGAACCGTCTCCTGTCCACTGTCGCCGATCAGGTTTGGTCACCTCGGCGCCTTACTATTGCTCGCGACGCTCTTCCTCAGCGCCGTGCTGCTGACCTTCGACCTTCACGGGGTGCGATCTAGTGCCCCCACGTTCATGCTCTTGCGCAATCTCGCCGGGTTCGGAGGGCTCGCTCTCCTGACCGCTCGTGTCATCGGAGCCCGTCTCTCGTGGATGTTGTCGCTCGCCTTCGGTATCGCGCCGATCTTCGGGACTCTCCGCCCTGACGGCACCTTCCCTGCCTGGGCCTGGCAGATGCAGCCCGGCGACGATGGACTCTCGTGGGTCATTGCATTCACGCTATTACTGGCCGGGCTCGCTCTGATCTGCTTGTTCGGGGCTCGGGACACCTCCAACGGGGTTGATTGAGGGCTTCGGCGCTTCTTGGCCGGGAGCGGTCCCGGTGTTTATCGCTGGGCGGTCGGGTGGGTTTTGAATCGGTGGGTGGCTCTCCTGTCCTGGTGTGATCTTTTTCTTCTCTCCGGTTGAATCTATGATTCAATCTCCGGAATGTATTCCGAGAGGCCAAAGTGTTTATGCAGGGGAGGATGGAAAGAGGCTTCCGCCTGCCAGTCGCGGTTGGTGGTGCCTGAGCCGCCCGAACGATATAAACTACTATCGCAGAGCAAAACCGGGTCGTATTGGAGGGGGCACTCGACGATGTCCGTGGAATCAGCCAACGTCTAGTTTATGAAGGTGTCCGTTAGAAAACTGGGCAACGACGAGCCGCAAGACGGCGTCGCCAAGCTGCGCATCGCCAGCTACCCGTACTTCCCCGAGGTCCGAAACACCGAATACTACGATGCGCTCCATCGTTGGTACCTGACCCATCCGCTAGCCGGCGAGATGCGCCACTGGGTAGCGGTTACGGAGAAAGGCGAGACGGTGGGTCATCTGGCGGCGTTGCCCCAGTACTACCGGATCGGTGGCCGGAGGATCATCGCCCACACCCCCGGAGACTACATGGTGCTCCCCGGATACAGTTTCCAGGCGTTCGCGCTGATGCGCGCCTTCTTCCGCGCGACGGAGAACTGCGTGGCCTGCGACACGGTTCCGGCCGTTATCCGGGTGGAGAGCCGGCTCGGGGCCGAGGTCGCCGGTGAGATGCAGTACGCCGCCAAGCTGCTGAACGTCTCCAGGCTCCCGATACCACCGGTCCCCGAACCTCTGAGAAAACTCCTCAATCTCCCGCCCGGCTTGGCCCCGGCCAGAGGATACGAGAGCCACCCCGGCTCGACGGAACAGCACAACGAAGAGGTACCCGCCACCCCTCCGGTCCGGCCCCGAATGCCGATCCCGGGCGCGATAAAGTCGCTCTTCAACAAGGGACTCCATGCGATAGACGAAGCGCTCGCCCGCGGCTACGGCGGCGACCTGAAAGCGGAGGAGTTGGAGAGCTTCGATGAATCCTTCGACGAGCTGTTCGAGAAAGTGGCGACCGTTATTCCTTGCGTGCCGGAGAAAGACGCGGCTTTCTTGAACTGGCGCTACGGCCCCGGTTCTCCACAGCATCCGGTGAAAGTGCTGGCCGTCAGGGGGGATCAGGGCCTCCTGGGCTACGCCGTGCTCAAGGTGACCTCCGAAGGCCAGGATGGCTACATACTCGACCTCACAACCCTGCCGGGCTACCGGGACGTGGCCAGGGCGCTGCTCCGGGATTCGGTTCGTTACTTCCGGTGGGCCGGCGCCCACATCATCCGGTACCGGCTGCTCGAGTCGCCGACCTCGGTGCGTCCCGAGGACCTGCGCCGTCTCGGCTTTTTCCACCGCAAGGGACGTCGCAACTCGCTGCTGGTGAAGTTCGCTGATAAAGACCTTCACGGGTTGGGCCGTAACCTCGACAACTGGTCCTACAACGTCGGTGACGGCGAGGCAACCTTCTGGCTCAGGTAGTTTCTCGATCGGGCTTGGCGGGTAAGGGCCACCGTTAGGTTCACCCGCCCAGAGCGAGGACGAACCCCAGGTAAGATCCTATCCAGAACGGCAACGGAGGTGGCCCAGCCGTGAGCGCTCATACAATCCCAGCGAATCGTTACAAAGTGAGAGACGTCCGCGACGCCACCCGCGAGGAGTGGGATGGCTGGCTGGAAACCTCGCCCGGTGGCGGTCACGTCTTGCAGAGCTACGACTGGGGTGAGTTCAAACGCGCTCAGGGCTGGAAGCCGGT
>JBBPZT010000130.1:0-4547 GCA_038198625.1 Rubrobacterales bacterium | reverse complement strand
TGAATGTAATATAGGAGGCAATTCCGAGGGAGAGACGGATGGCCGACGTTACTGGTAGTGCGGGGAGTGGAACCGTTGGCGGAGCAGCGGCTCCAGCTACTTTCGGAGGAAAGGTCAGGCTTGTTGGGCCTGGGCTTGTCATCGCGGCGACCGGGGTGGGAGCGGGGGATCTCATCTCCTCTCTGGTGGCCGGGACGCGTTTCGGGACCGCGTTCATCTGGGCGATAATTATCGGCGCCCTGATCAAGTTCTCTCTCGTGGAAGGTCTCGGCCGATTGTACATGGCGACGGGCCAGACCATCCTCCAGGGCTGGCACTCGCTCGGGCGGCCGGCGAGCGGGTACTTCGTGGTCTACCTGTTTCTCGTGACCTTCGTCTTCGGGGCCGCCGTTACTTCGGCGGCCGCGCTGGGCGTCGACGCGATGTTCCCGAACGTGTTGCCGATCTGGGCCTGGGCCGTCATTCACGCCGTTTTCGGCCTCGTCGTGGTAGGCATAGGCCGCTACGGGCTCTTCGAGCGGGTGATGGAGGTCTTTATCGGGTTGATGTTCGTCACGGTGGTCGGGTTGGCGATACTGCTCTTGCCGAACCTAGGGAACCTCGCCTCCGGCCTGGTGCCGACGCTTCCCGAGGGGTCTTTGCTCTACGCTCTCGGTCTCATCGGCGGCGTCAGCGGGATGTTCACGCTCGCCTCCTACACCTACTGGGTGCGAGAGCGCGGCTGGCGTCAGTCCGCCTGGATCCCGACCATGAGAATAGACCTGAGCGTGGGCTACATAGTGACCGGCGTGTTCATGGTCTCCATGCTTATTATCGGGACGCAGCTACTTTTCGGCACCGGCGCGACCATCAGCGGCAGCGAGGGCCTCGTGGCGGTCGCCGACCCGTTGGAGGAGCGGTTCGGGGTTGTGGCGCGTTGGCTTTTCCTGATCGGCTTCTGGTCCGCAGTGACCAGTTCCATAATCAGGGCCTGGAACGGCGCCGCCTACCTCTTCGCCGACTATGTAAAGACTGTCCGCCGCGTCCCCGAAGAGCAGGCGGAGGACTATCTCTCGGAGCAGAGCCCCTTCTTCCGGGTGTTCTTACTCTGGATCACCTTTCCCCCCATGGTCCTCCTCTTTCTCGGACAACCGGTCTTCCTGGTGATCCTGTACGCCGCCCTCGGAGCCCTGTTCCTACCCTTCCTGGCCGTTACCCTGCTCTGGCTCCTCAACTCCAGCCGCATGGCGCCGGAGTTCCGCAACCGCCTCCTCTCCAACATAGCCATGGGCGCCGCAGTATTGCTCTTCGTCGTACTCGGCGTTCAGAGCATCCTCGAGAGGCTCTAACCTCACGACCAATAACCCTAACCCTGCTATAACAAGGGTCGTCAACAACAGAGCATGATTCACAGATGAAGGAGGCGCAAACAATGGCGCTGATGATGGGAGACGCACCTTTTGGTCGCAATAGCAGCGGTACGTTCAACTTCGATACAGGGGTCCTGCAAGCGCACACTCTATACTTCGAAGACTGTCCCAAGCGCGTGCGGGCTCTGTTCGGAGGCGAAGCCGTGGCAGACAGCCGCGCCGTAAAACGCCTGCACGAGACCGGACTCCTGCCCACCTACTACTTCCCCGAAGAAGACGTCCGCATGGACCTCCTCGAGAAGACCGACCACACGACCCACTGCCCGTTCAAGGGCGACGCCTCGTACTGGTCCATAAAATCCGGGGATCGCGTCGCCGAGAACGTGGTGTGGGGCTACCCGGAGCCTCTCGAATCATCCCCTCCGCTCGCCGGCTACGTTGCCTTCTACTGGGACGCGATGGATGCCTGGATGGAGGAAGACGAAGAGGTCTTCGCCCATCCGCACGACCCCTACCATCGGGTGGATGTGCTGAATAGCTCCCGGCACGTCAAGGTAACCGTGAACGGTGAGGTAGTGGCCGAGACCGATCACCCTAAGCTCGTCTTCGAGACCAGCCTACCGACCCGCTACTACATCCCGCAAGAGGACGTCCGCACCGACCTCCTGGTCGAGACCGACACGAAGACCGAGTGCCCGTACAAGGGCATAGCCTCCTACTTCTCAGTACGGACCGGCGGCGACCTCGCCGAAGACGTAGCCTGGAGCTACCCGGAACCCCTCCCGGAGTCCGAGAAGCTGCCCGGCACCCTTTGCTTTTTCGGCGAGGGTGTCGAGACCGAGGTGGACGGAGAGAAACTGTAGCAGGACGACGCAACTTCGAGACACGAGCGAGTAACTGTTATGGAACAAAGAGACGAACAAGTGCTGGGGCGTGAGACGCGGGGACCGATAGAGGCCGGGCGGATCGACACGGTCCCCTGGAACCACGGCGAGACGGACGCGGTCGTGGAGTTCTCGACGGAAGAGCTGACGGCCCTCTGCCCGGTGACGGGGCAGCCGGACTTCTACGAGTTGAAGTTAGGCTACCGTCCCGGAGAATCACTGCTGGAGTCGAAAGCCCTGAAGCTCTACCTGTGGGGCTTCAGGGAGCGGGGGATCTTCGCCGAGGACCTGGCCGCCACGCTCCTGAAAGACCTCGCCGGAGCGTGCGGCCCGGTGGAGATGACGGTGGACCTCACCCAGCAGGTGCGGGGCGGACTGAAGATAAGGACTATCGTCCGCCACCCCGCTGGTTCCTCTTCCGGCGCTACGTAGGCTCAACCTACGGCGACATCGGTGGTGTCGACCTCCAGGACGCCATCAAGGCCCATTAGCTCCTCCACTGACTCGGCGAGGTCTTCCCGCTTCCCGGCGGCGCCGGTCAACTCCACGACGCCCTCCTTCACGGAGCGGACCCGCAGCTCCGTGCCGTCGAGGAGATCCGCGACGTCGTCTTCGATGCCCTCGTTGTCCTTCATGGCGGGGTCGGTCTCTTCCTCGCCGGTATCCGGGTCTATGTAGGCGTCGTTGCGTGGGTAGCCGGAGTCCGGGGTGTAGGTCTCGTCCTCCCAGTCCTCGCGCACCAGGTCCTCCGGAGCCTGCGCCTCTTCGGGGCTCTCGGGTTCGGCCGTAAACTGGCCCTCGTGCCGGTAGTCTTCCTCACCCGACTCAAGGGGCGCGTAGTCCTCCTCGTTCTGGCGGTCTCCAGTGTGGTCCCCGGGCTCCTCGTCGGAGCGGTCGGCGTGGAAGGTCGCGAAGTCCGCCTCCTCGTCGAAGGAGAGCGCCGCGACCGGCACCTCGAACCGCTCGTCCTCACGCTCCAGGACCACGTGTGTTACCTCACCGCTGTCCTCGTCCGTCAGTACCTCGGAGATGCGGCCGACCTCCTCACCCTCCGCCGTCCGGGCCTCCAGTCCTACCAGGTTTCTCTCCTCCACGCGTTGCTACCTCCTCGTCTAGTGATCTCCACTGAGATCTTCAGGTGAAACACTTTACTTACCACACAACGCCACACTCCTACACTACTTGATCTGCGGTGAACAAGTAATAAAATATGAGCGTGATAGGCTTAGATCTAATTTTATACTGATGGAGGTTCGGAACGTATGATATGTGAAAATTGCGGGGTGAGGCCGGCGAGCGTGCAGGTCTTTCAGAACCAGCGCGGGCAGCGGGCGACGGCGTATCTTTGCACGCAGTGCGCGCGACAGCTCGGCATGATCGGGGGTTCCGGCGGGGCCAATCCGTTCGAGATGCTCCAGAACCTCATACAGCAGCAGGACCAGGGACCGGGGAGCCTCTTCGACGCGCTCACTACCGAGGCGCAGGGGGCTGTGATGCGCTCCCGTGAGGCTTCTGCCGGGACGACCCGGACGACGGCTATCGGAACCGACCACCTTCTCTCCGGCATCGTTACGGGAGAGAACGTGGCGACCGAGGCTTTGCAGCGGGCCGGGGCGGATGTCGAGGGGATGCGGGCGCGTTTCCGGGAGTTCCGTGGAGAGCCGGGTGACGAGGTCTATACGTTCACCCCGAGCGCCAAGCGGGCCTTACAGCTCTCCTTCACCGCCGCCCGGCAGATGGGCGCGGGGCAGGTCGGGAGCGAGCACTTGCTCCTCGGTTTGCTCGGCGAGGGAGACGGAAACGCTTACAGGATATTGCAGCAGCACGAGGCCGGAGACGGCGAGGCGTTGAGGCGTGAAATCCTGCGTCTGATGCAGCAGCGTGGCGCGGCTTCCGGTATGGGGCAGGGAGCCGGTATGCCCGGTGCCGCGGCCGGTGGACCCGGCGCGCCCGGTGGTCCGCAGGGCGACAGCCGGACTCCGACCCTGGATCAGGTGAGCCGTGACCTCACCGAGATGGCCCGGAACGGCGAGCTCGACCCGGTGATCGGGCGGGCCGAGGAGATAGCGCGCGTCGTGCGCATACTCAGCAGGCGCACCAAGAACAACCCCGTCCTGATCGGTGAAGCCGGCGTCGGCAAGACCGCCGTGGCTGAGGGTCTTGCGCAGCGCATAGTAAGCGAGGACATCCCCGAGTCGCTGAAAGGCAAGCGTGTTCTTGCGCTCGACGTTGGCGGTCTCGTGGCGGGTACCCGTTTCCGGGGAGACTTCGAGGAGCGGATGCAGCAGATGATCAAAGAGCTTCAGAATGAGGA
>JBBPZT010000129.1:0-20102 GCA_038198625.1 Rubrobacterales bacterium | reverse complement strand
GGTCCACTTCGTGTCTTTCGGCCCAATCCGCCGTCCGTTCGCGGATGATGCGGTTCATCAGCGGCAGGTAGCGGTCCATGTAGCGGATGGCGAACGCCGGATTCATCATGCGCCGGTGGCGGTCGTGTTCCTCGCCGTCCATCGTAAGGAGGCCGTTGCCGATCAGGTCTATAACGCCGAGTGTTCTCCCCCAGCCCTCGTGGTGTGAGAACTTCAGACGCCCGCCGGCGAGCACGAAGCGGTTCGCCTCCGGTCCGACCATGTAGATGATGTCCCGTCCTCCGAAAGCCGGAGCGTATGAGCCTGCCCGGAAGATCGGACCGTGCTCCTCGTACATCCCCGCCAGAAACGGTCCAACGTTGATGAGGTAGTCTTCGGGTAGATCTACCATCGGCAAATCTTCCACGCTGTGGAGTCGCCCCATGCGTAACCTCCTCCATGGTAAGTCGCGTCCTACACCCCTGATTATTCCACGCGAAACGCACGGTGGGTCACGGGTTACGCATTCCAAAGCACGGGCCCGCGAAGATAAAGCGCCCTCCGGGCCGCCGGAGACCCTCTACCTCTTCACAACGACGCCGAAATAGTAGGTGGCGTCACCCTGCGGGAGCTGTACGAAAACATCCAGAAAATACTCGCCAGGAGGGAGCTTCGCGGGAACCTCGACCTTGCTCTGGCCCTTGACTTTGGGCAGTGCTCGTGCCCCGTCAGGATAGTCTATTCGCCCGTTCCGTGCCGGGTAGGCTGTGGCTTTGATTCTGTTTACACCCTGACCTCCGTACTCGAAGATCATCTTCGCGTCTGCCGGCACCTCCAACGTATCCAGGGTCATCGTAAGTGAAAGCGCGGAGTCGGCACACCCTCCGGTCCCGCAGTAAGAGCCCAACTTACCTTTCATGGTACGTCCATCGTAAGTGAGGGTGCTATCCGGGGGACGATCTGGGACGACAGTGTCTTCTTGGGGTACGGTCGTGCTTTTTGGAGCGTTGGTCCGGGTGCTCTTCTCTTTGAAAGCGGATTTGTCTTCAGGAGCGCCCTGGTTGGCGGCGCCCGCGCCGCACCCGGAGAGAACGACGGTGGCGAGTACGAAAACCAAAGGCACGAGACGCATCCCCAGGAGACGCGACTCTAAAGTCCAGACCAACGCTCAAACTCCTTCTGGAATCGTACACTACCCCGTAAGACAGAACGTAACGCTAGACACAATACTAGCAAGGGTAAGAGAGCAAGGCAAATGTATTGCTTTGCCGGTCTCAGGACAAGAGACGTGCCCTCGGGATGTGTCCTCGAGGCGTGTCCGGCCGCTGCTAGCTTACGCTTACGAGCTCGCCCTGCACGATGAGGCGCTGAGTGTAGGTTGGGAGCGTGCAGGTCTGGAGGCTTATTATGCTCTTGCCGGGCACCGGCCGGGTGACTGATTCGTCGTTCGGGCTGACCTTGAAGACCCTGAAGACCCTATACGTGTAGCGGGTGCCGTTCGCGTCGGTCAGGTAGAGTTCGTCGCCGTTCTTGAGCTTGTTCAGGTCGAAGAAGAGCAGGTAACTTCCCGTCCCGGCGTAGCCCAGACGGTGGCCCGCTATGTAGACGTTCGCCCCGGATTGCCAGGGATATCCTGTTCCCTGAACGTGTAGGGCCCCGTTGTTTAGCGCTGATTCATCACTGGCCGGGGCGGTATAGACCGGTGCGTCTTTGACCCGCGACATCTCGGGGATGGTCAGCTTCATCGAAGCGGTCGTGGGGACGCTCGCGGCTGCCGTGTGCCCGCCGAACAAGGCGTACCATACAAGCCCGAGACCGGCGATCACGAGCACTAGAGACAATAACGCTCCCCCGATGCCACCTCTTCTGCGAGTCTTTATCCTCTTCAACGCTCCGCCCCCTCTCGACATAATATCCGTGTCACTACACACTCAACAGTACTCTCCAAAGGTGACAGAACGGTTACAAAATGACCAAACGTTCGTTACAGGCTCCGGCTGGGGGGTAGTCAAGGCGCATCTCCGTGCTCTCGCAAGGTGTGGTAGCTTACCTTGATAGGGAAAGGTTTTGGGGCTGCTGGAGGCTCTGTAGAGAAGGGTATGAGTATGCAGCTTTTCGATAAACTTATAGACCATTACGACGCCTTGAGGCTGGTTCTGGAGAGTACGCCGCGCACGGAGGCTGTGCGCTTGCCGCTCCTGGAAGCCCAAGGGCTGGCGCTCTCGGAAGACGTAGAGGCGAGGTTCGACTCCCCTCCTTCCGATAACTCCGCGATGGACGGCTACGCTTTGAGGAGCGCTGATGCGGAGGTCGGGCGCGTCTTCAAAGTAGTTGATGAGGCCCCGGCGGGCAGGCCCGCGGAGAGGGGTGTCGGTGAGGGAGAGGCTATCAAGATCTTCACCGGCGGCGTCATTCCCGAGGGGGCCGACGCGGTCGTGCCGGTCGAGAACACCTCCGGGTGGGGCGTAGAGTTCGAGCTGAAGAAGGCCGTTCATCCGGGGGCGAGCCTTCGACGGAGCGGGGAGGATACGAGGGCGGGAGAGGTGATCCTGCGAGAGGGCACGGAGGTCGGGCCGCCGGAGATAGCGCTGGCCGCGACCCAGGGTTATGGGGAGCTACCCGTCTACCGCCGTCCGCGGGTGGTCGTTCTCTCCACGGGGACGGAGTTGGTCGAGCCTGGGGAGCGAGAGCTTGCGCCCGGTGAGATCTTCGATTCCAACTCTTTCGCCCTGCTCGCACAGGCTCGCGAGGCCGGGGCCGATGCGCGCCGGGTGGCCGCCGCCTCAGACGACGCCGACGTGCTGCGCGCCGCTGTAGAGAAGGCGCTCGAAAGCGCCGACGTGGTGGTTACGAGCGGTGGAGTCTCGGTGGGGGAGAAAGACCTGGTAAAGGGCACGATGCTGGAGCTCGGCGTGGAGCAGGTCTTCTGGGGTATAAAGCTCAAGCTCGGAAAACCGGTCTTCTATGGCGTGCGTGAAGACGTGCGCTGCTTCGGGTTACCCGGCAACCCGGTCTCGGCGATGGTTTGCTTCGAGCTTTTCGTCCGTCCTTCGCTGATCAAGATGATGGGACGTGAGGACCGGAGGAGGCCGCACATCCAGGTCTACTTCGGAGATGACCTGGAGAACCGTCTCGGCAGGATGCACGCGATGCGGGTGACGCTGGAGCGTACCGAGAAGGGGTGGCTGGCGGAGTCGGTCGGCGCCCAGGGGTCGGGGCTGGTCAGCTCGCTCACCAACGCCGACGCCCTGGCGCTTATCGGCCCCGAGTCGGAGGTGGGGGCCGGGGAGCCGGTTGAGGCCGTCGTGTTGCGCGAAGAGGTGCTTCTGTAACCCCTGAGGCGGAGAGGGTGACTCCTGGGATGGTAGAATAAGATACTAATGTTTGAGTCGGACTTCGAGGAAAATATCTTTCGTAGGCGCCTCTTGAAAGAGGTTGCGCCGGGCATACCGGTTCACTTCTCGTTCTACTCCCCGTCGGTAAAGGTCCAGATCATGGCTCCGGCCGAGAACCTGCCGGGGGCCAACGGCCGTTACATCGGCAACGCGGTGACCATCGAGTTCGTCCCGAATGACGGGGCGGCGGTCGAGCGGGTGCGGGAGTATGTCTGGCACTGGGAAGAGCACAACGAGTTCACGGCGGTAAGGAAGATCAACCACCTCAGGCGCGGCGTGGACCCACACGGCGTGCAGGGCATGCTGGAGTTGGTGCGCGGGGTGGACAAGCGGGCAGCGGCCAAGGCTGCCGAAGCCGTCGAGCCGGAAGAGCTTCGGGCGATGATCGAGGAAGAGGACGTCAAGTCGCTCGCAAGGCTGCCCGGCCTCGGGGAGAAGCGGGCCCGCACTGTCGTGGAGTTCTACGCGAACGAGTGGAGCGGCCGGCGCTTTCTCTACGCCGCCAACCGCAACGATCGCTTCCGGGGACGCCCCGTGGTGACGGAGCTGGACCTGGAAAAGGACCTCGAAGAGCAGGTCTGGGACCACGCGTGCCGCGCCAGGAAGCTTGGAGACCCGGACCCACTTTCCCCCAACGAGCCGCCGGGCCACACCACGGTCCGAAACCCAAACCTGCTCCATCCCCTGCCGATGACCCCGTCTCTGATGAGCCGTGGTATCTATTATCCGGAGCAGATCGAGACCTTTACCGACGTCCTGAAGCGTGTGCTGGTAGACGGAGAGCGGCCCGCGGGGGTCGGTGAGCTTCGGATCCAGCGCGGCAAGATCTTCCACACTACCAAGATGACCGGCATTGGGATGAAGACTCGTGCCAGGGTGCTGGCGAGTGGGCTCCTCGACGACGAGTACACCTACGAGAACCTCGTCGGCATCCCAGGCGTCACCGAGACCCAGGCACGCACCATCGGCGAGACCGTGAGGGCGCAGTCCGCGAAGGCCAAACCAGAAAAAGCCGAACCCGTAAAAGCGTCTTCTGAGAAAGCGGAGGCACGTGTCCGCTAGCCTCTACGGCTTCGTAAAAAGCCGCGAGCCGGTAAGCGCCGAAGTGCTGGCTGCTGAGATTCTTGCCCTAACACACCTCAACGGCGACGCCCGTTCTTACGTCGAGAAGCTGGTGGAGAAGGACCCTCGCTTCGCGTGGGATGAAACGGGTCTGCTAAAGACGGCGGACCTCTGCTCCCTGGAGTTGGATGGCGCCCCATACGTAGTCTTCGACGTGGAGACGACCGGCGGGTCTCCAGGGACGGGGGGGATCACGGAGATCGGGGCCGTCAAGCTGGCGGGTGGTGAGATAGTCGAGCAGTTCTCCACGCTCGTCAACCCCGGCAGAGAGATAGAACCGTTCGTAGTGCGCCTGACGGGTATAACCAACAGCATGGTCGCGGACGCGCCGGGCATGGACCTCGTGATGCCGCGCTTCGAGGAGTTCGTCGAAGGTACCGTGCTGGTCGGGCACAACATCGGGTTCGACTGCTCCTTCGTGACCGCGGCCCGAGGCGGGACGCCGCTCCCGAACCCGGTCCTGGATACTCTGAAGCTGGCTCGTGCTCTGGTGCCGGGTCTAAAGCGTTACCGGCTCTCCTCCGTGGTCGCCTACTTCGGCGTCCGGCAGATGCCGAACCACCGGGCCTTATCCGACGCGGCGGCCACCGCCGGGGTCTTCTTCAAGCTGTCGAAGCTGCTCCGTTCCGCCGGGATCAAGAGCGTCGGTGAAGCGGCCACGATGCGGGGAGGTCGCGGTAGGATCAAACCGCAGAAGCAACACCTCGCCGCCGGCGTCCCGAATACACCCGGCGTCTACTACTTCCTGGATAAGAACGGCACGACCCTCTACGTCGGCAAGGCGAAAGACCTCAAGGCGCGGGTGAGGACTTACTTCAACGGCGGGGACGGCAGGCGGAAGATCGGGCGGCTCGTCGAGGAGGTCGCCGAGGTCCACGTCCGGGAGACGCAGAGCGAGCTTCACGCCCTGATCCTCGAAGCCCGCGAGATAAGGCGGCTCCTTCCCCGCTACAACTCGGCCGGACGGGGAGACCGGGCAAGTTGGTACATGAAGCTCGACTCAAACGAGCCCTACCCCGTCCCGGAGCGCGTCTCCACCGCTGAGCCGGAAGAAGGCGTAACCTACCTCGGCCCTTATCGCAGCGCCGGTTCCCTCGATACTTGCGTGGAGGCTCTGGGCAGAGTATTTCCTCTCCGGCGCTGCTCCAGGGAGGATTCAGGTACGGAGGGTGTTTGCTTCTACGGACAGATGGGCCGCTGCGGGCCCTGCCTCGGGATGGGCGTGGAGGAATACAGGAGCACGGTCGTCGGCGGCATCGTAACACTCTTGCGCGGCGAAGGTGGCGAGGAGCACCTCTCGGCGCTGGTGGATGAACGGGAGCGGTTGGCCAGGGCCATGGAATTCGAGGCGGCGGCGCGTCTCCGGGATCTAATCTCCAGCATAGAGAGGATACGCCTCACCAGAACCGTGATGAGCGCGGAGGGATTGCAGGCGGTTGCCGCACCTTCCACGGAGCCTGGAATGGTCGAAGTCTTCGTCCTAGCCGGAGGGAAGCTCGTGACCCACCAGAGCTTCGGAGCCGGTGACGTCGCGAGGCTCACTCGCTTCGCTTCCGAGACCCTCGCCGGATATGGTGAGGAGGAGGTCGTAGGCTCCGCTAAAGAGAGGGCGGACGAAGCCAGGGTAGTCACGGCGTACCTGAGGCGGCGCTCTCCGAACGTGGAGGCCGTGCGCCTGGAGGGACCGGAAGACCTTCTGGCCGCCGTCGGACGGGTCGTGGAGACATGCCGCAAGCCCAATGTATCCACGTTAGCATGATAGAATTATCCTGCAGAAGTTAGCTGCTTCCGGGCGGGAAGCAAGAGGCGGTTAGAAGGATGGTTCAGGGCTTACAGGGTGCTACCCGCAGGATACTTGTGGTCGACGACGAGCCGTCGCTCCAGAAGATGTTGACGCACGCCCTGGAGCGTGAGGGGTTTCAGGTCTACGCTGTTGGGGACGGGGAGGCGGCGCTAGAGGCGGTTGGCTCTTACGAGCCACACCTGATCATTCTCGACATCATGCTACCTAAATTGGACGGTACGGAAGTCTGCCGGCGCGTGAGGGCCTACAGCGACGTGCCGATCATCATGCTCACGGCAAAGGACGATGAGATAGACCGGGTCGTCGGGCTGGAGCTCGGGGCTGATGACTACGTGACCAAGCCGTTCGCCGTAAGAGAGCTCGTGGCGAGGGTGCGGGCGATCATGCGACGGGTCGCGGTGCCCCCCGGCCAGAAGCAGGACGAGCTCAACTACGACAGCCTCCGCATTCACCTACCAAGCCGGCGGGTCGTTATAGAAGGACAGGAGGTGGACCTGACTTACACCGAGTTTGAGCTTCTCGTTACGCTCGCATCGAACCCCGGCAGGGTGTTCTCGCGGAGCACGCTCCTCACCCGCGTCTGGGGCGACGAGTTTCGGGACGAACGTACGGTAGACGTACACATTCGCCACCTCCGCGAGAAGATCGAACGCGACCCCCGCAACCCCGAGTTCATCCACACCGCGCGGGGTGTCGGGTATGTTTTCCGGTAAAAAGCGTTCTCCAGGGAAGCCCCGCGTCAGGAGGAGCTTTCTGCCGGGCTTCAAGAGAGGTTTTCGTCCCCGCATCGGCATCCGTGTGTGGCTCACGGCGCTCTTCATGCTGGTCACCGCCTTCGCCGGCGTCGCCGCCTACGTGATCGTCCAACCCATTCTTTACCAGACCATAAACCGCGCCAGCAACGTCGGTTTCCAGCAGGTGGGACAGCAATTTCAGACCCTGCTCCAGAGAAACGGCGGACAGGTTACCCCCCAGCAGATAAAAAACTTTGCCTTGAATACCAACGTTCAGTGGGGAATAGTCCGGGCTAAAGACGGCGTCATGCTCCAGGGCAATCTGGATAATTGGAGTGCTCTGACGCTCCAGAAGGCCGTCAAAGACAAACAGCCGAGACAGGGGCGGCAGCCCCTCCAGACAGGGGTACGAGCAGGTCAGCAGATGTCCACCTACGCTGTTCCGGTCAAGGTGAAGAGTGAGATGGGGCAGGCGATAGTTTTCACCAGGTACTACGTCGAGAACGATGTACAGAACGTCAAGGCCGCCTACAACAATATTCAGAATATAGCGTTGCTCGCGGGGGCTCTGGCGCTTTTGATCTCCGGCTTCTCGGGTTACTTCGCGGCGGATGCGATCTCCCGGAGGGTGAGCCGCCTCGGGGTGGCCGCCGAGCATCTGGCCGCCGGCAACTTCGAAGAGCGTATAGAGACCCATATCGAGGATGAGGTGGGCGCCCTCGGCTCGACTTTCAACTCGATGGCCGCCTCGCTCAAGGACGCCTTCCGTCAGGTGGAGCAGGAGAAGGAGCGCGGCCGGGCCATCCTCGACGGGATGACAGACGCGGTCGTCGGCGTGGACAAGAACCTCAACCCGATCTTCGTGAACCCCCGCGCCCGGGAGCTTCTCGAATCCTCGGATGTCGCCTTCCATGACCATCTCCAGGAGGTCCTCGCCAAGACCCTCTACAACGGTCCCATAGAAGAGCCCGAGATAAACGCCGGGGAACGGATAATAGAGGTCAGAGCCGCACCCCTGGAGGAAGGAGCACTCGCCATCCTGCGGGACGTGACCGAGGAGCGCAACGTCGAGCGGGCAAAGGCAGAGTTCATTGCCAACGCCTCCCACGAACTCAAGACCCCACTCACCGCGCTTTCCGGCTACCTGGAGATGATGGAAGATGAGGACGACGAGGCGGTAAGAACCGCTTTCCTCGAAGACATGCGCCTCCAGACCGAGCGTCTGCAGAGCCTGGCGCGCACCCTTCTGGATCTCTCACGCCTCGATGCAAACGCCGTGATCTTCAAGCGGGAAGAGGTGGACCTCGAAGACCTGCTGCACGATCTACGCAGGGACTTCGGCTACACGAGCCGTCCGATGGACATCAAGGCCGAAGAAGAGGTGCCGCCCGTCGAAACGGATCCGACGCAACTCCACAGAATGCTGGCGATACTGCTGGATAATGCCCTCAAGTACTCTGAAAAAGACGCCCCCATCTCCCTTGACCTCCACCGCGAGGACGGACACGCCATCGTTAGTGTCGCCGACAATGGTTGCGGTATCCCGGAGGCGGAGATACCTCACATATTCGACCGCTTCTATCGTGCCCAGGGCTCCTCCCGCGCCGATGGCACCGGACTCGGGCTCGCCCTCGCCCGTGAGATCACCGACCACCTCGGCGGCGAGATAAAAGTGGAGAGTAAGCAGGGAACCGGCAGCACCTTCTCCGTCTCTTTGCCCCTCTCGTCACGCCCGCCAGCCTTGGATGAAGAATAGGGCCTTGGTTGTGACTTGACATAACCCACCCTCAATTTTTCCGCGGGTCCGGGCGCGGTGGTGGTTGTAAGGTACTGGTAGCCTCGATTCTCGGTTTTCCCTATGGACCGGGGTTACCGTGTAGCTCTACTTCAGGTTCAGAATACTGCCGGGAGCCCGAAGAACTGTAGCAACGGCCTCATGATCTGGAGTATGAAGCCGAACGGTGAGAAGCTCGGGATCACGAAGCTCAAGAGGAAGACGCCGAAGATGATGTACATCCCGTATTCGTTCATGAAGTCGACGAAGCCGTCCAGGGCGCGGGGTAGAAACGGGAAGATTATCTTCGAGCCGTCGAGCGGCGGTATCGGGATCAGGTTGAAGACGAAGAGCAGCGCGTTGACGAACGCGATACCAACCACCAGCAACTGTAGATACCCGCTGTGAAAAGAGGGGAGCAAATACAGTCCGGCGCAGACGACGAGGATGAGCAGGTTGGAAATAGGCCCGGCGACCGCGACGAGCACCGGCCCGAAGACACCGTACCGCAGCTTGGAAGGTGAGTAAGGGGTCGGCTTTCCCCAGCCGAAGCCGGCGATCAAGAGAAGGATGCTGCCCTGCAGGTCGAGATGCGCGGCCGGGTTGAGAGTCACACGGCCCATCCGGTAGGCTGTGTCGTCGCCCAGCAGGTACGCGGAAGTGGCGTGAGCCGCCTCGTGCAGTGTGATCCCCACGACAAAGCCGATCACTATGGCGACCGCGAAGGCAGGAGAGCTTTGGAAAATACTCAGGAACATGGTCGCATAATAATACACGCTCGCGCCCCCGGATGAGGAAACGCCACGTCGTTGGGGCTAGTTCGTACTCAGTACCGAGATGGTAACGTGGTTGCCCGGATTTCCCGTATAAGAGGAGAGTTGTGGGTGGAGGACTCTTGCGGAGTTGGCCACCGACCCGAGGGCGGTCTTACCGGCCGTAACAGGACTATCTACGCCGACGCCGGAGTCTATCTTCTTCACGAGAGAGACGTAGACTCGAAGGTTGGGGTTGGCGGCCGGTTTTATCTCGATCACGTTCGCGTCCGGGAGCATTGGGTCCGGGCGGATCGCCATGATAACACCGGTCACGGGCGCATAGGTGATGGTGCCCGTCTTCGCCTCGACATCCAGGGCTCCGGTCGAGGGGCCGGGTCTACCGGCGGATGACATCACGTAGTACCGGATATCCTCCGGGTTCGAGCCTACGGTGAACAACCTGGAAATCGGGTTCGAAGAGAGGTTTCCGCCGCGGGGATCCATGCCGATTATGCTGTCGCCGTCCGGATGGTAGCCGAGCCCGGTGATGCCGGTCGGATGGATAGGGGTGGAGATTCTCAAGCCGCCGGCTTCAGCGAGCATGGTATCCGGCTTTGCGGACCCGGCGTCTATCGGACTCTGGCGCTTTCCGGCGACGGGTCCCAGTACAGACCCTACGAGGACGAACATCAATATCCCAAGTACGACCAGAGCTGCGGCCACTACGTACCGCTTCTGGTACTTTCCTTCCCAGTTGCTCTCGGCGGGCTTCTTTTTGGGCGCCCGTTCGGGTAACCGTCTCCCGGGAGAATGCCTTCTAAGAGGCCGGGTCCGGTTGGCAACATCGGCCTTTCCGGTGGTCGATGGCCTGGATCCGGTTCCAGACCCGGATCTGGTTCTGGCGGGCGTTTTGCCCTTCTTGCGTAGCAGGCGTAGGCCTTCTTTGATCTTGCTCACCCGCCCTACATGTTGTGCCCGCCGTGTTCTTGTCTCCCCCATCTCGGGGGCGATTATACAGAGTAACGTCGGGGACGTAAACTACGTGCGAACTTTGAGCTTCGAAGAGGAAGCCTGGAGCTTCGGACGGCTTCAAGGCTGATATATTCAAGAGTAGCCAAGTCCTCGCCGTTGGAGGCTGGAGTGCCCGCGAAAAAGCTGCTCGTCTCTACCTACACGCAGTACATCCTCATCGGCGTAGGATTCGTGCTGATGATCGTCTTCGTCCGGCAGGTGGGCGGTGTCTTGCTGACGTTCCTGATGGCGACCATCCTCGCCTATGTATTGAACCCCGTGGTTAGACGCCTTGAGCGGTGGCGTGTCCCGAGGGTCGTGGCCGTGTTGGGGATTTACGTCGCGCTGATCTTACTCGTCGCAGGTGCCCTGTTAGGGCTCATCATACCCGCCATAGGACAGGTCCAGGCTATGGTCCGGAACCCGGCTACACTAGTAGCCGAACTGGGCGGGGTGGTGAAGTGGGCGCAAGGACTACCCTACGTGGGACACTATGTCGGCGAACCACTCTCCCCGGAAGACCGGCAGCGCTTGATCGTGTTTTTGCAGGGAAACATTCCCTCCGCTACGCAGATGCTCAACGTGGCTCTCGGCTTTATCGGTGGGGTGTTCGGCATCTTTGGCGTCTTCTTGAACTTGGTGCTCATGCTCATAGTCTCTATCTACTTACTCCTCGACCGGGAGCGGGTTTTGCGCGCCACGCTCGACATCATCCCCGAAACAGTGCGCGACCAGGTCCTCGATATCCTACTCGCCGTCGAAGGCGCCCTGGTCAGGTACCTCAAGGCACAGTTGACGCTCTGTACGATCATGGGCGTCGTGGGGTTTTTGATCGCCTTTTTCGTCATAGGCAAGTACGCCCTGGTGATCGGTCTCTGGGTAGGAGTTCTGGAGATCATACCCGTCCTCGGTGCTTTTCTCGCCGCGATACCGGCGGTCGTCGTAGCCCTGTTCCTGGGCGGTTTCTCGAAAGCTTTGCTGGTTGCCCTGCTTTTCCTGATCGCCCAACAACTCGAAGGTAATATCCTGGTACCGAGGATCATGGGCGGCTCGGTGGGCATCCATCCACTCTGGGTCCTGTTCGCCATGCTCTCGGCGACGGCCCTCTACGGTGTAATAGGCGCGTTTTTCGCCGTACCCACGGTTGCCATCGTCTCCGCCACGCTCCGTTACCTCAACGACACCCTCATCTTCGAACATTGGAGTAAGATGCCCCTGAGAGCCGTGAACGAACAAACCGCTGAAGAAGTCGCGCATGGGGAAGCCGGGCATAAAGAACCGGAGGTTGCCCCGTCATCAACCCCAGCGTCTGTCGGGGCGCCTGTCTCGCCGCCTGTCGCCTCCGAGGTCGGAGTTTCGAGGGGTGAGCCCGGGTCCGGTGACCGAAAAAGGGAGAAGGGAACGTAGTATTGAGTCAGCCACACGATGGGCCGCACCGACGGGTACCCTATAAAGAATCCTTGCGGCGGTTGTTGACGCCGCTCGTCCGCCTCCTTTCGGCGAAGCGCGTCCACCCTGATGTGATCACCGCTACCGGCTGGTCGCTGGCGCTGGTCGCCGGGGTTCTCTTTGGACTCGGCTACATACGTCTGGCCGGGGTCGTGATGCTTCTGGGGGGGCTTTTCGACGCCCTCGACGGCGCGGTCGCCCGTGCCTCCAACCGGATGAGCGAGTTCGGGGCTTTCCTGGACTCGACACTGGACCGCATCTCCGAGTCAGCCGTGTTCCTGGGTATAATCTTCTTTTATGCTACATCCGCCCGCCCTCTTGAAGCCTTGCTCGCCGGAGCGGCGATGGCCTTCTCGATTCTTACTTCGTACACCCGCGCCCGCGCCGAGGGACTGGGCTACGAGTGCGAGGTAGGACTTCTGGAGCGGGCGGGAAGGGTCGTGCTGCTCTCTTTTTCCGCCATCGCCGGGTTCATCACGGTTGGCGTCTGGGCGGTGGCGGCCGGCGCGCTCGTGACTACAGTCCAACGTATACTCCATATGCGCCGTGAGACCCGTAAGTAGCAACAACCCGCGACGGCCTCGTCCCCGTGGCCCCGCCGAAGAATACCGTGCAAAAGCGGACCACGAAGCTGCCCGGATCTCCCGTCGCCTGAGAGACCTGGGATATCCGCCGCCGCTCGGGGACCTCTCGTTCGGTGTCGTCCTGGCCGTCGAACCACCCGCCGGACCTCGACTCGTGGAAGCCGTCCGAAGGAGCCTCGAATCAGTCAACCTCACGGGAGCTTACGTTACTTGGTCCCCGGCGGAACTTCTGGCGGAGGAGCTTCTGGCCGCCAACCCCTCTATCCTGGTCGCGGCCGGTCCCCGCGCCGCACGCGAGATAGACTCCATCGGATACCCACTTGTCCGGAAACCATTCTCGGAGGCTACCGAAGGTACGCTGTTTTCCTGGACTGGTGGCGTCACCGGGCTCCTACTTCCTTCTCTCGCTCCAGCCCTGGAGGACGAAGCGGCGAAGAAGCGTTTCTGGCGAGCGTTTCTGATGCTACGAAGCATCGCGTAGCCGTCACCATCGAGAGTTACTTTACCGTTGCAAAAATTAAGTTTTATTAAAATTTCATTTCTTACCGGTGACACTATATGAAGGAGAAACGTGGGCCGTAGCGCTATATAGACGGTATCGGCAACAGGTGCGGATGCTTTTGGGGGGTCGAGAATTGTTGCTTTCTATATGCTGGTCGGCTAGATTTCTCAGTCGGAGGGGGATCTTTTGTAGATCCCTGGTGTCAAAGTCACATATAGTCTGAGAGGAGCCTTCGCTTATGCGCCGAAGGTCAGGGGTCTTATCGTTGGTCGGGCTCGTTGCTATTATCGTCCTCGCGTTTAGTGTATCGGCAGGGGCGGCTCCTTCCGGTGGCGTACAGAAACAGCAGACGAAGGTCGAGGCTGCACAGGCTCGATTGGCCGAGTTGCAGGGGCAGACGGGCGCAGCTTATGAAGCCTACAACAACGCATTGTTCGAGTTGAACCAGTTGGATGACAAGATAGCAAGCACGAAGAAGAGTCGTGCTTCCGCCCAGAAAGACGTGGATAGTGCCAGAAAGAGCTTGCAGGCTCAGGCGGCACGCATGTACAAGAGTGGAAACGTCGGGTTCGTGGACGTTATCGTGGGCGCACGTAGTTTTTCGGAGTTTACTGGGAGGTTGAATCTCTGGATAAGCCTCCTGGAGCAGGACCGGGCGAAGCTCGTGCAGCTTCGCGAAGCGCGGAATAACCTGGCTCAGAAAGAGAAAGCCCTGGAGTCCCAGCGAAAGCAGCGGGTTGCAACCCTCGACGGCGCTATATCCGATAAGGAGAATGCCGCCAAGCTCCAATCTCAATCGCAAGGCTACCTTGACTCCCTTGGCAAAAACCTCGCACAGACGATACGGGCCGACCAGGCGCGCCGGGCGGAGCAAGCCCGCCAGGACGCCGCGAGAGCTGCGGCAAACGTACAAGCGGCGCCCTCGGTAGCAGTCGCCCAGCCTATCCAGGTCCCGGAACTAGTAAAAGCTGCCACGCCGAAAACTTCTTCCGCACCGCAGCCTGCACCGATCCCGCGGACAACTTCCGTGCCGGGAACCACACTCTCTCCGCAGACTGCATCCACCGCCCGACCCGTGACTGCTCCAAAGGTCAAGCCGGCCGTCGTGGCTACCAAGGTCGACAACAGCGCTGCCATAGACAAGACGAACCGCCTCGCCCGGCTCGCGGCCCAGCAGGCCGAAGCCAAAAAGAAAGCGGCGGATCAGGCAACCGCTCGTCGGAAAGCCGCCGAGAAAGAGGCAGCTAAGATCGCTGCGACGAAGCAGGCAAACGCCGAACAAGCTGCCGCAGCGGAGAAGGCCCAGCGCGACGCGGAAGCCGCGGCCCAGCGTGCCGCGGTCGAAAAAGCGGCAGCCGATCGCAAGGCGGCGGAGCAAGAAGCGGCGAAGCAGGCTGCCGAACGCGCAGCCGAGCGTGCAGCCGTCCGGAGAGATCAGCTCGCCGCCAGGAAGGCAGCGGCGGCGGAACAGGCAGCGAAGCAGCAGACGCTCACGCAGAACACGGTTAGCGAGCAGCAACCGAGTACTGCTCCATTGCCTGCGACCACGCAAGCTACCGTACCGCAAGAAACCACGGCGCCTCCGGGAACGACCCAGGCTGCTGTGGCGCCGCCCCCGCAAACTACACCGTCTACTACCACACCGTCTACTACGACCGAGGCTCCTGTTCCTCAGCCGGCAGCGCCGCCGCCAAGTTCCGGGTCTGGGAGTGCGGTGGTCGCCGAGGCCCAGACTTGGTTGGGTGTTCCCTATGTGTGGGGTGGAGCCTCCCGCTCCGGGGTTGACTGTTCGGGGCTGACCATGCTGGTCTTCGCCCAGTTCGGTATCTCCCTGCCGCACTCGGCCGCCGCCCAGGACGGATATGGATCTCCCGGCTCAGGGGCCGCGGGAGACCTCGTATTCGGGGACTTTCAGGGAGCCGGCACCATAACCCATGTTGGCATAGCCACGGGGGATGGGCAGATGATAAACGCGCCCTATCCGGGAACAGTCGTTCGTTACGATCCGATCTACCCACAGTACACGCTAGACTACAGGGCCCTGATCTAAGCTCTCGACAAAACAGAAGACCGGGCGAAGAGGCTCACTTGCAGGTCTCTTCGCCCAAATGATCATCGATGGTACAATCTCCGCAAGGGAAGTTTTTGCTCGAAAGAGCGGCGGATGAAAGTCCTATCTACGATGCACAAGGCCTCGTTCACAAGAGATTGGGACCGGAGCAGTCGCCGGAGAGCACGAGAGAAGGAGATTGCTTATGAACCTTGCTTTGTTGCAGGCGACGGGACTCGGTATTTCGGCCATCCTCGTAGTTATAGTGTTGGTGGTTGTCGCTTCTTTCCTCTTTAGCGCCATCAAGGTGGTCAAGGAGTACGAGAGGGGGGTCATCTTCCGTCTTGGACGGGTTATGGGTGGACCCAAGGGACCGGGGTTGTTCTTCCTGATACCTCTGGTGGATAACATGGTCAAGGTAGAGCTAAGGACCGTGACGATGGACGTTCCTCCGCAGGATGTCATAACCCGAGACAACGTGCCCGCCAGGGTCAACGCAGTGATCTACTTCCGGGTCATCGACCCGAACAAGAGCGTCGTGGAGATCGAGAACCATGTCCTGGCGACCAGTCAGATCAGCCAGACGACCCTCCGGAGCGTCCTGGGTCAGAAAGACCTCGACGACCTCCTGACGAACCGGGATACGATAAACAGCGAGCTCCAGACCATTATCGACGAGCAGACCGACCCGTGGGGCGTCAAGGTCAGCGCGGTCGAGGTCAAGGACGTGGAGATACCGCAGCAGATGCAGCGCGCGATGGCCCGCCAGGCCGAGAGCGAGCGCGAGCGGCGGGCGAAGATCATCGCCGCCGAGGGTGAGTATCAGGCCTCCCAGCGTCTCCGGCAGGCAGCCGACCGCCTGGAGAGCCCAACCGCTCTACAGCTCAGGCTCTTCCAGACCATGAACGAGATCGCCAACCAGCAGAACTCGACCATAATCCTTCCTATCCCGATAGACCTCTTCAAGCCGTACCTGAGCCAGAACGGCGACGGCCACGTCTCCAAGCCCCAACAGGAAGCCACTGAGGAAGAGAAGAACGCCGACCAGCTCTACAGGCAGGTCACAAGGCAGGCCGCCAGAGAAGTGCCGGACGAGATGCCGGACGACCTCTCCGACGGCTCTTCCGATGGTGACGAAAACCTGTAAGAGCTCAGAGACCGGCACCCACTTTCAGAGGGTGCAAAGTATAAGCGCGGTCCGCGAATGTTAGCGTCAGGCGGTCTGTGGGTAAGAATCCCACAGACCATGTAGGCTTCTGGAAGCTTGAGACGCAAATGAACCGCGAAACCGCCGGGATGAAAGAGGAGGGAAGAGCCGGGTTTTCCAGCCCAATCTCCCTGAGAATTCCCAGCCGTTCCGAGTACGTGCTACTTGCACGTCTCGTGGTTACCCAGGTCGGGCAATTGGCCGGCTTCGAGCCGGAGGATGTGTACGACCTGAAGCTGGCTGTAACCGAGGCTGCGACCAACGTCATACGACACGCTTCAGTAGATCACTTCGACATAGAGTACCGGGCCCGTCCCGGGGTTGTGGAGATCACCGTCATAGACTACGGAGGCGGGTTCGAGGTCAATGACCTCGTGGCTGCCCCCGACGAGCAAGGCGGGTTCGGGCTGGCGGTGATCCGGAGCCTCGCGGATGAGATAACGCTCGATTCAACCTCCGAGGGTACACAGCTCAAGATTATCCGCCGGGCTTCTGCCCCTGCGACGGGCGCGAATTCCTAAATAACTAGTCGAGATAGCGTCATTTCGGTACAGGTGGGTTGAAACTTTGCCGCTGGTTAATATACAGTTAACCGAATCCAGTAGATTATCCCTCAACCCTCATAAGGATGCCGTGCTACAACGTGTAAGTTTTGGTAACAAGTCGCTGGCCGATTATCGTAGCATTATCCCCCGGGATCTCTACGATGAGATCCACGAACTCGCCGGACGCCTGAAAGGTAAACGGGTACTGCACGTGAACGCCACGAGCTTCGGCGGCGGGGTTGCGGAGATCCTCTACACCCTCGCTCCCTTGATGCGCGACGCGGGCCTGGAGACCGAGTGGGGCGTGATGTTTGGTGCGGAGCCCTTCTTCAACGTTACCAAAGGCTTCCACAACGCGCTCCAGGGAGCGGACTACGAACTAACCGTGGAGTCAAGGGCGATCTTCGAAGAGTACAATCGCCAATCGGCGGCGGCCCTCGAAGAGGGGGGAGAATGGGACATCGTATTCATACACGACCCGCAGCCCGCCTTACTGAAACACTTCTCGGGTGGCCTCTCACCGGATACTAAGTGGATTTGGCGTTGTCACATAGACACATCGACTCCAAACCAGGGAGTCCTCGACTACCTCTCGCCGTACATTCAGGACTATGACGCCCAGATCTATACGATGCAGGATTACACTCCTCCAGACCTCGACCTGCCGAACCTCGTTCTCATTCCACCGGCGATAGACCCGCTCTCGCCCAAGAACATGGCCCTCGCCAGGGAGGACGCGAGCTACATCGTGGGGCAGTTCGGGGTGGACCCCGAGAGGCCCTTTATCCTTCAGGTCTCGCGCTTCGACCCCTGGAAGGACCCTTTAGGCGTCATAGACGTTTACCGGATGGTCAAGGAAGAGGTTCCCGAGGTGCAACTCGTCCTGATCGGCTCCATGGCTCACGACGATCCCGAGGGCTGGGACTACTGGTACAAGACCACCAACTACGCCGCCGGTGACCAGGATATCTTCCTCTTCTCCAACCTGACCAACGTCGGAGCCATCGAGGTCAACGCCTTCCAATCGCTGGCCGACGTGGTCATTCAGAAATCCATCCGGGAGGGCTTCGGGCTCGTGGTTACGGAGGCCCTCTGGAAAGCTCGTCCCCTCGTGGCAAGCAGGGTCGGCGGTATCCCAATGCAAGTCGCCCAGGGCGGCGGTAGCCTGATCGACACTATCCCGGAAGCGGCTGCCGCCTGCGCCAAGCTGCTCAAAGACCCGGACTTTGCTTACAAGATGGGACGGCAGGGCAAGGAGCACGTCCGGGCCAATTACCTTACCCCCCGCCTCTTGCGCGACGACCTGAAGCTCTTCGCCAAACTGCTCGGAGTATAAGGGAGAAGCGACGCCAGCGGCCGACACGGAACGCCTGGGACATCAAGGAGTGAACGGCGGTGTTCAGCCCGGATGAGAAGTTACGCTATCGTCTGGAACCGGGGCCGATGACCTGCAGCGTTTCCCTGAATTAGCAAACCAATACGAGATGCGGAGAGCATCCACCGGAACAGAAGCTGAGATCCTGAAGGGGCTCTAACAACCACTTCCCCCGTGCCGCACGTATCCTGAAAACCTGAAGATTCGTTCCTTGCTCTCCTGTTGTTCTCTGAGAACGCAAAAAGAGAGGGAGGCGGTAAGCCTCCCTCTCTGGTGTCCGGGTTATAAAACCGCGGCGCTCTTTGGAGAACTTTACGCCCTTGCCCTGCGACCGCCACCCTCGGAGATTCTCCGAATGCCGCCCAGCAAGACGAAGCCGAAGGCTACCTTGGCCAGGATGTCCAGCACAGCGTAGAAGAACACCTCCAGGCCGGAGCTGAAGACGCTGGCCCCTTCGGTGCCCAAGAGAAAGACCACCGGATAGAGTATCCACAAGACCGTGAGCATTCCCGCCAGCGGGAAGAACAGGCTCGCTTCTGCAGAGACGCCGCTCTGGGCCGCGCTCCGCAGCGGACCCCAGATGAGGCCCAGCACTATCAAGAAGAAGATGCAGCTTATGATATACCAGAACCACTTAAAGCCGCCGCTGGTTGCCCCGGCGACCACGCCGGTTAGGATCATCGCCACGTCAGCGCCGACGAGGCCGAGCACCACGCTAGAGGTCCTTCCGATACTACCCAGGGCAACCCAGGCGAGGCCCAGGAGAAGCAACGGGGTCGTAACCGTCCAGTCCACATATCGCGCGTAGTAAAACAAGCGGGCCGTACCGCTGGGCTCGGTGATCTGGACGATGCCGCTACCGGTGGCCATGACTATGTACATCATCGATGCCCACAAGGTGATGACCGCGCTCGTCATGTAGTGGTGATAATTGCTCGCCTGGCCGCTGGTCGCCAGGTACAGGAACGCCACAGTGGCAAGAATCATGCCACCGGTTGTGAACCACAACCAGAAGTTGGACGCCCCAGTCTGTAATACATCGAACTGCAACAAAGCTAAATGCATACTCTAGTTTCCTCCTTGTCTCCTCTATTGTTCATACGACTACTGACCTTCCCATCGTTACCATTCTACGGGATCCTAAAACCTCGAATAGTAAATCCGACTACCTTATTATGCGGGATCTACCCTGCGCCCGTGCCCGGATATCTTCCAGGTCCCACTCCCCGTCGAGGAACGTCCCTATGAGGTAGCCAAGGGCGGCAAAGACTATCACGAGCGCCGTAACACCTACGTTGAACCACGCGGTTATGAGGACCAGCAATATGCCGATCAGCGCGCCCCAGTGTTTGTTGGTCCAGTTGGACATTACCCTCCTTCTCTACGGGCGGTTCCCCGCACCGTAACTTCGACATCGTTGACCGGCACGTTCTGTTCTTGCAGCGTCTGCTGAACACTTTCTCTGGTCCGGGTTGCAAGCTCGGTACGGTTGCTAGTGTCCGGAGCCTCTATGTCACACCAGACTTTGTACGGACGGCCCTCGGATTTGAGTGAAATGGAAGGAGAAGCCGCCCCGACCTCTCTTGCTTTGGCCTCGATGAGGTTACTTACCGCCTTGGGCGTGATAGTGGTCTCCCTGCCGGGAGTGTCGTCTACGAGGGTGCTACGCGCCGTGTTGAGGCTGAACCTCAGTTCCAGGATCAGGAAGATAAAGGCCAGGATCGCCAGCACGATACCGATTATCCCGATGATGGTCAGGACGCTGTTGGTGAAGTCCGACAACGAGAGGTTGCCCAGAAACTGTAGGCCGCCCTGG
>JBBPZT010000128.1:0-15323 GCA_038198625.1 Rubrobacterales bacterium | reverse complement strand
CGGGTCTTGCGCGCTTCCTCGGCATCCGCCTCCGCGCGGGTATCCGCCAGAATGAGACCCCGAATCCTCCCCGGAAAGAGTTGGAGGCACTGGAAAGCGACGTAACCACCCATCGAGATACCGCCCAAAACAAAGCTCTCCAGCCCTAGCCTCTCTACGAGCCGGTGTATGCACCTGGCGTAGTAGCCGACGTCCGGCTGGGCGGGCGCGCGGGCCGAGCGGCCGAACCCCGGATAGTCGGGCATCACGACCCGGTGGCTCCCTTCGATGGCTTCCGCCTGCGCCTCCCACATCCTGCCGTTCAGCGGGAAGGCGTGGAGCAGCACGACGGCCGGCCCCTCACCGCGCTCGCTGTAAGCTATTAGCCCGTCGGAAATGCTGTGCTCCGCCATTTTCCACCTCTTTCTCAAAACTCCGGCAGGATGAGCGCGTACACACTACCATCTCCTTTAGAATGGGTCTCTGTGAGGCTCTTCTACACGCTGCTGCTCGTCGGGGTCACGGCCGTCTGGGGCTGGACGTTCGTCGTTGTCCAGGACGCCATCGCCGTCTACGGGGTGCTCGGCTTTCTGGCGCTCCGCTTCGTGCTCGCAGCAGTGGCGCTCGCCCCGATCCTCTACGGTAAGATGACGCGCCGGACGCTTTTCGTCGGTAGCGGCATCGGGCTCGTTCTGGCCGCTGGGTACCTCTTTCAAACGCTCGGCCTGCTGTACACGACCCCTACCAACTCGGGGCTCATCACCGGCCTGTTCGTGGTCTTCGCCCCTTTGACGGCTCTCTTCTTTTTCAGGGACCGGATCCCAAACCAGGCGGTCCTGGCTATCGTTATGAGCCTTACCGGTATGGTGCTCCTGGCCGGACAGAGCACTTCCGGGGTGAGGGTGGGGGACGGCCTCACCGTCGTGTGCGCTGCGGCCCTCGGGGCGCACATAGCGCTCCTCTCTCGCTACGCCAGGGAGCATGACGCAGGCGCCCTCGCACTCGCCCAGATGGCCTCGATGGCTGTCGTGTTCACCATACTGTGGCCCATCTTCGGTACGGTCGAGGCACCGCCGCGGGCGATTATATTTCCGCTGCTCCTGACGGGGCTCGTCGCGTCAGCGGGGGCATTCTACGTGCAGACGACCGTCCAGCAGCGCATCCCGACAGCGAGGGCGGCGATCATCCTGACCATGGAGCCCGTCTTCGCCGCTCTTTTTGGCTACTGGCTCGCCGGTGACCGCCTGGACCCCATCCAGCTAGCCGGAGCCGCACTCATCCTCTCGGCGCTGTTTATCGGCGAGGTCGTGCCGGTACTCCGCCGAAAGTAGGTAAGGTTCGGAGGATCTATCGGTTGGACACGCTCGATCTGACTATATCCAACTGTTCGGCTAAGGCTTCATTGACTTTCTCGACTGTGGTGGGGTCTAGTCTAGTGACGAACCGGCCAAGACGGGTTTTGTCCACCGTCCTGATGTGGGCGCAGGTGACCCAACTCCTTTTAGTCATCTTCACGCTCTCAGGGATCTCGACCATGAAAGGATAAGCTTTCTTCGGAGCCTGGCTCGTTACTGCGACCACCGTAACTACCGGGGAATAGCGGTTCGCAATATCGTTGGAGACCACCACGCAAGGCCTCTGCTTGCTCATCTCACTCCCCCTGATAGGCTCGAGGTCCACACTCCAGATATCTCCCCTGGTTATTCCCTTGCCTTCAGGCGACTTATTCATTACCGGTCTGTCCAACAATCATTAATCTCGTCTCTCGTGTTTTTTAGATTTACATGCTCGGAGTATAACAGTTTGCAGTGTAGAAAATGGTGTGAAAAATAATCTAACATGCACTAAAAAATCGAGCTGTTTAGCCAAAATACATAGTGCGGACAATATTGTCGTGATAAAGTGTTGCGGAGATAGTCAACGATTGTGGAGAGAAGGTACGTTGGTGGCGACGAAAGAGTCACGGGTCCAGAAGCGTGACGCGCGGAAGCAGTTTACCGTGACAGTTCCCCATGACCTGGGGCGTTATCTCGAAGAGCGGGCTGCGGAGACGGGGATGAACAAGAGCGCCGTCGTCAGCGAGGCGTTGGAAGTGGACCGTCAGCGCCGCAAGGAGATCCTGATGCGTGAGGGATACGAGGAGATGGCCGGGCAGCATCTGGAGCTCGTGCGTGAGTTCGAGCTTGCTCCGCACACGGACGAAAGCACCGACTGGCCGGATTACTGAGCAAGTTCCAGGCTGGAGTCGGAACCTTCGCGTTGTACTCAAGTTTCAAGGTACGCTTTTACTAGAGCTTCTCGCTTTTTTTCAAGATGGAGCGGAGCGTTTCGAGTTCACGCTCGTCGAGCGTGACGCCGGTTCGCGGCTGCCCCGTGGCCTGCTCCTGTTTCCGGTCGGACTCGACCAGGACAGAGGCTATCGCGCCGATGAAGTACGAGAAGACGCCGATAGCGTAGAGCATTAGCGAGAAGGCCACGATGCGCCCTCCGGTCGTGACGGGTTCGAGGGAGCTACCGACCGTGGTGACGAGGGCGGCCGCCCACCACAGGGCGTCCCCGAAGCTGCTTATCTGGCTACCGGGCGCTTCCGCCTCCAGGAGGAACCCCGCCGCTGCTCCTATGAGGACGACCATGGCCGAGACGACGGCGAGCTGCCCGAGCCTGCGGCGTTTGAGGAGCGTTAGCGTCGATTCCGAGCCGCGGCCGCCGAAGATGAGGAGCCGCAAGACCGGCAGGGCCCTTGTCGCCCGCAAGACCCTGGCAAGCCGCAAGAACTTGAGGAACGGGAGCAGCACGACGAGTACGTCCAGCCAGTGGCGGCGCAAGTAGCGGCGCTTGACTGGCGCGAGCGCGAACTTGGCGACGAATTCCAGGAAGAATAGCCCCCACAGGGCCCAGCTCAAGACTTCGACCCTCCCACGCCAGGGCTCGCGCAGCTCACCGCTCAGTTGGATCACGATGAGCAACACCACCACGACCGAGGCGAGCGCTAGCGGCAGATCCAGGTATCGGTCCAGCTTCTCGCGCAACTCCTCGCGGGCCGGATAGTCGTCCCGGAGCCGCTTCGGTTTTTCTCCCTTTCCACTCAAGATGCCGCTATTGTGTCGGCTCCGCTGGAGGGTAGACTTATCGTGAGTTTCAGCACGAGGGAAAGGTAGGTTTCCATGACCCGCACCGTCGAGGTCCCAGAGTACGAGATCCAGCATCATGTCCGCTTGGACCCGGCCCGCACGGCGCTCGTCGTCGTGGATATGCAAAACGATTTCGTCAGGGAAGGTGGCTCGCTCGTTGTGCCGGATGCTGAAGGCACGATTCCTAGCATAAGAAAACTCCTGGAACTCGCCCGCGATTCCGGGATGAAGGTCGTGTATTCACAGGACACCCACACCGACGGAGACCCGGAGTGGGAGATCTGGTCGGAGCACGTCCGGGAGGGAAGTTGGGGCTGGGAAATAGTCGAGGAACTCACGCCACGCGAGGACGAGCTGGTAATCCGTAAAGTGCGCTACGATGCGTTCTACGGGACCCACCTGGACCATTTCCTGAGGCTCTGGAACATAGAAACCCTTATAGTCTGTGGTACCGTTGCCAACATCTGCGTCCACTACACCGCCGCGAGCGCCGCCTTACGCTGGTACAAGGTGATCGTGCCTCGCGACGCGACCTCCGCCCTGGACCCTTTCGACCTGGAGTCTTCCCTGAGGCAGACGGCATTTCTCTTCGCCGGTAAGATCACCGAGAGCGCCGCTGTGGAGGTGGGAAAAGCGGGCTCCCGGAGCATCTACCAGAGTAAGATCGAGGAGGCTGCAGCGTCTGCGAGAGACGAGTAGGAAGAATTAGCTATTTCGTGACGTAACCGTGCCGTTTGCTGCTATTCTTGATACCCGAGAGACTTTAGGAGGAAGAGATGCCCATAGTGAGGCGGCAGGCGGAGGTGGAGTGGGAAGGAAGCCTGGAGCAGGGTAAGGGCAGCTTCGCGGTCGGGAGTTGGGCGGTGGGGGAAATCCCCGTTGACTGGGCGTCGCGCACCGGAGATTCACAGGGGAACACGAGCCCCGAAGAGCTTATGGCGGCCGCACACGCCTCCTGCTACGCGATGGCGCTCTCGCGAGTGCTGGACAGCTTGAATGCGCCGCCGGAGAAGTTGTACGTTGGCGCGGTCTGCGCCCTCGATGAAGTGGAAGGGGCGCCCAGGATCACCGCCATGGACCTCGAGATCATAGGCGTGATCCCAAGCCTTGATGCTGAGGGTTTCAGGGACGCAGCGGAGCAGGCGGACCAGATCTGCTCGGTAACGAACGCCCTGCGGGGCAACGTGGATATTAGTCTAAGCGCCACACTCGAAGAGGGCTAGGCTTTTCTCAGAGGATTCTAGCCATCGAATACGCATCAGCATACCGGCCGTTCCTGAAGCCGAATCGCCTGTGGGTCCCCTCGACCTCGAACCCGAACTTCTCGTATAGTGCGATGCCGGCCTCGTTGTCGGTGTAGACGTGCAACTCTATCCGGGTCAGGTTGAGCCAGTTGTCCGCCAGGTCCAGCACAGCCCGCATCAACGCCGTCCCGATACCTTTGCCCTGCCAGTCGTCCCGCACGGCCATTCCGATGTTGCCCACGTGCTTGAGTCGCGGGTTGTCGGGCGACGTCCACAGGGAGATTTCCCCGAGCACCTCCTCCTCGATGCAGGCCACCAGCGAATATTCACCTTTTCGCGGCTCTGAGAGCCGCCCACGCCACATTTCCGCTGATGGAAAGGGAATCTGCAGCGTCCCCGCAACTGCTCGCGGCCCGCTGAAGACGCGGCGCAACGCCTCTTAATCTCCCGGCTCCGTGTGGCGGACTTCGACTTCCATCTGCAACTTTCCAATCACTCTTTGGGCTCACACACCGGCATGATACACGCGTCCGATTCTGGCGGAGGGGTACTTGCAGGGTGACGAAAGTTGGTAGACCGTTTCACATATTTGCTTCGGAGTATGTAAAATACAAAATAGGCCACGGGGAAAGTGGGCGGATCGTTTATGAAGCAAGAGAGGAGGATATCTGGGTTACACATGCTGTTAGCCTGCTTTGGAAAAGGGATGTTGGAGAGGAGAAAATCTTGAGCGAGTCCAACTTACGAAGAGAAGACGAAGAGCGTACGACACAAGATCAAACCCAGGGCGGGGGCGAGGGGACACAGGAGCCCGGCATAGCAGACCCGGCTCCTCTAGGTCTCGCCGCCTTCGCGCTGACCACTTTTATGTTGAGCCTCTTTAACGCGGGTCTTCTGAGCGGGGACGGCGAGCCGGTAGTGTTCTCTCTGGCGCTTTTTTACGGAGGGGCCGCGCAGTTCGCGGCGGGGATGTGGGAGTTCAAGAACAAGAATACTTTTGGCGCGACGGCGTTTACCTCTTACGGGGGGTTCTGGCTCGCATTCTGGGGGCTCCAGCAATTCTACGCCAGCAAGATACCAGAGGCGCAGCTTGCCGTGGTGGTCGGGTGGTTCCTGATCTCCTGGGGTATCTTCACGGCTTATATGTTCGTCGGCTCCTTGCGGGTTAGTGGAGCCGTGAGCGTCGTGTTCGCGCTGCTGACCGCGACTTTCTTCTTGCTCGGTATAGGAGAACTCTCCGGCGCTAGCGTGATCGGCATGATCGGGGGCTACGTCGGGATCGCCACGGCTATCGCTGCCTGGTACGCTTCGGCAGCCGGTGTCATCAACGCCAACTTCGGACGGACGGTTCTTCCGGTGGGACCTCGCTAGCAGGTACGCTCCGTCGAGAGACTTCGAAGCCGCCCTGCGGCTACAGGCTACAGAGAGTCTACTCGGAGAGCGGTGTACTTTTGCACCTTGGTGCCGCCGGGGTAGCTCTCCTCCCAGGCCACGAAGAAGAGCCCCCGAAAACCGGGGGCTCTTCTCTTACTCGGCGGAATACCGGCTGCTTTCAGCCTCCACCGCCAGACGTTACGTCTATCTTTCTATGCGCGGGCTCCCTCGGCCTGCGGGTCTGGGCTCTCCTCACGTTGCGCCTTGGGCGGACGTATGATGAGCGGCACGAGGTTGCTTAGAAGCATGATCCCCGCGATTATGTAAAGGGCGCCGGAGTAGTTGCCCGTGGCCTCGCGGATGGTGGCGATGAGGATGGGACCGAAGATGCCGCCGGCGGACCAGGCGGTGATCATGAGCCCGTAGATCGTGCCGACGTTTTTGGAGCCGAAGTAGTCGGCGTTGAACGCCGGCATCGTCCCGAAGCCTCCTCCGTAACAGGTCAGCACGACCATCGCCAGGATCGTAAACACGAAGAAGGCGCTGACAAGCGGCAGGATAAGGAAGATCGCCGCTTGCAGCAAGAACATCGTCACGAAGACCCACTTCCGGCCTATGAGGTCCGAGAACCAGGCCCACAGGAACCTTCCGGCCCCGTTGGCGAGGGAGATCAGGGCAACTACGCCAGAGGCCACGGCTGCGATGACGCCGGTGATCTCCTGGGCCATGGGTGCTGCCTGGGAGATGATGGCGATACCCGCGACCACGTTCAGGGTCAGGATGGCCCACAGCGCATACCACTGCCAGCTCTTGAGCGCGCCTCCGAGCTCGAAGTCGGTGCCCGAGCTACCCTTTCTCACGCTGGTGTCCGGCTCCCATCCGGCGGGCTTCTAGCCCTCCGGCGGGCTGACCATGAACAGCGCCGCCCCGCCCACCATGATCAGGTAGGCGATACCGAGGATGGCGAAGGTCCCGAGCACCCCGAACGCCGGTATGAGCAGGTTGGTTGCTATAGGCCCGGTCAGGAGCGCCCCCGCGCCGAAGCCGGCCACGGCGATGCCGGTTATGAAGCCGCGTCTGTCCGGGAACCACTTCACGAGCGTCGCTATGGGGATGATGTACCCGAGCCCGAGCCCTATCCCGCTTATGATGCCGTACGATAGGTAGAGCCACCAAAGCCTGTCGGCCGAGAAGCTCGCCAGAAATACGCCTCCCCCGTACAGCACCGCGGCGACGAGCCCGACCGTTCTCGGTCCTATCCGGTTCATCAGCAGCCCGGAACTGAACGCCGCAAAGCCAATGAGCGCTATGGTTATGGAGAACGTCAGCGTTACCTGGGAGATGCTCCATCCGAAAGCCTTCATCAGCGGGTCCCTGAAGATGCTCCAGGCGTATATAGCACCGAGCGCCAACTGCATTACCACCCCGGCGACGGCGATCACCCACCTGTTTGGTACGTTCGTACTTGCGGATTGACTCGACAAGTGAACTTCTCCTTTCCCAAAGAACACAGACACACCTAACCCACGTCTACACTAAAACGATAGATTCCCCTCCACCGTTGCTCTATGTCAACGCCTGACGGGCTAACCTCTAGCCTCGACTCAAGCGCGTATCCTATCCGGGCCATTGTATACGTTAAATCGGTTGCTTCGCAAGAACCCTACGAGCGTCAGGTTGAATTGGCGGGCAACGTCCACGGCCAGGCTGCTCGGCGCCGAGACCGCGCAGACGATGGGGGCGCCTGCGGTGAGGCTCTTCTGGAGGATCTCGAAACTACTCCGCCCGCTGACCATAATGATGTACTCGTGCAGTGGCAGCCGGCCTTCGAGCAGGGCCCACCCGACTAGCTTGTCGGTGGCGTTGTGGCGGCCGACATCTTCCCGGAGGGCTATGAGGTCTCCATCCGCGCTGAAGAGCGCCGCCGCGTGCAGACCGCCCGTGGCGTCGAAGAGACCCTGGGAGTCTCGAAGCTTATCCGGGAGAGAGGTTATCGTCCGCGCGGATACTTGCGGGCCGGGTGGGATGACGAGACAGCCCCGGATCTCCAACTGCTCCAGGCTCGCCTTGCCGCACACGCCGCAGGCGCTCGTAGTGTAGAAGTGGCGCTCCAGCGTGCGCAGGTCGTACTCCCTGTCGCCTCTGAGCGTCACGTTCACGATGTTGTACTGCTGCTCGGCGTCCACCTCTGGGTCGACGCAGTAGCTGATCTTGCGTATGTCGTCCTGGGAGCCGACGATCCCCTCGCCGTAGAGGAACCCGGCGGCGAGTTCGAAGTCCGCTCCTGGTGTCCGCATGGTGACGGCGACGGTCTGCGTCTTCTCTCCGGTAACGAGCCGAACTTCCATCGGCTCCTCGGTTGCCAGCGCGTCGGAGCGAACCCGCATCCGTCCGTCCTCGAAGGTCCGCACCCGCGCGCGGGTCTTGCTCCCCCGGCGCGTCGTCCTGCTCTTCAAATCCATCTAAGCTTTCACCGGCTCCCGCTATTGAATCTTCCCTGAACCAACTAATGCATTGTAATCCGCGGGAGAGATCATGCTAGCATGGCGTGCATGAGGCTAACGGGACTTCCGAACGCGAAGCGCTACCCGGAAGCGACCGTGACGAGGGAAGAGGATCACATCCAGCTCCGGTTCAGCGGCCCGGATGGCGAGCAGAGCATGAACGTTCCCCTAAAATACGTCGCCGCCGATGCCGAAGAAGCCGAGCTAATGCTCCTCGCCCAACTCCAGCAGATAGGCTACAACGTCCGGCGCGTCCCTTAGTCGGACGAGCCGGCGTGCTCCCGCCCACGCACCTTACCAAGCCACGCGGTGCGTTTCGTCGACTTGCTCTCTTCGATAGCCCTCAAAGAAACTTGCATACGAGGTTAATTAGCCAGGACATTGCAGTATCTAGTCTAGGCCCCTAACTTCACGCTTCCTGCCCTCAGGGTGTTGCTCCATAAAGTGCGTGAACATCTCGCTGTGCGTCCCGTCCGCTGCCGCCTCCTCGTACGTCCAGCGCCCATACTCTGCAGGCTTGTCCGTACCAAATACTTCAGTGAAATTGCTAGGCTCTAGCAAGCGGATTTCTCCTTTTCCGCCAGCATCCGGTAGGTGTTGTCCGGAAGACGGTAGATAGTCAGGTCCAGGCCATCGGGAGCCTCCTGACCGCCGTTCACCTCTGCGGTGCCTAGCATGTTAGCCGTGAACGCAACCGTCTCCCCATATCGATCCGTGCCCACAGAGATAGTATGTTTCTCCATGCCGCTATCCATCGTTGTGTCCTCCTTTAGCCCTCCACTTCCTGCATCTAGGTCTACTGTGCGTCGCTCTTTGTTAGACGGTTGATTCTCCCTTCTCTTCTTTTCGTCTATTCGCCTTATCCATGTCCGGATAGCGTTAGCATCGTACAGGGTGACCCCTACTCTCCGAGCCAATTCTACCGCGCCCTTGGTAAACCCGGCTGGGGCGAGTACCCACGCATCACTGCAGCCATGAAAACGGGAGCCTGCGTAGACCTCCTGAATCGGCTTGTTACCGACCGCCTTACCGTAGTTCTTGCACTGGACGGCGACGCGCTCTCCTTGGTAGTTGACGATCACGTCCACACCCTGATCGCCAGAGCCTCCGAGCACCGTGGCGTTGTACCCCATAGCCCTAAATAAGTCGGCAACGAAGATCTCGAACTGCGCCCCGGTCATTGCTCGGACGACCTCCAAGTGCTGGGCCAACGCTTTGGCTTTGAGGGTTCTGGGTCCTCCCAACAAGCGGCGGGCCAACAGCACCGCGAGCACAATAAGTCCTAAAACGACCGTAGCACGGGGAGCCGCAGCCAGAGCTATGAGAACCACGATAGTCACAAGGACGAAGCCTCCTAAGGCACCGGAGGATTTGCGGCTACCTTGTCGCAGAGTAGAAGCCTGAGCGCTTCTCCCTAAGACCGAAACTAGTAAGTTGATCATCGTCATGAACAGACTTACCGTCAACGAGATCAAGGTCATGAACGGCGATATCAGGGCCCCATCTCCTGAACCTTTCTTTAGTGGGACGAAGGAATCTAGTAGTTCGAGTTCTCCCGGACTACTTTGCGTACCTCTCGCAGCCAGGAGGTAAGTCGGAGCGACTTGCTTTTCTCAACCAGATCGGAGGCTGATCTGGCGGTAATAGATGGTAGGACCATGCTCGACTCAATTCCAGAATATTCTCCGTTATTGAGCGTCAAGAAACTCAGCTCTTCTCCGTCGTAACGCCAGACTTCGGAGACACCCATCTGGGCGTAGATGGGTAGTTTGTTCAGGGAGGGGTTCGTGATATTCACCTCTATAACCAGGTCGGGTGGTGGATCCACGTCCAGATCTATCCTGGATTTTCCACGAATTCTTTCCTCGTTCCGCACGTAGAAGCAGGCATCTGGTTCGAAACCTCGTTGTACATCCGTGCGCCTGAAAGTGGTGGAGCCAACACCGTACACGTCGGTTCCGGTCTCCTCGGCAAATAAAGCGACCAAGAGCCCGATATAGTAACCGACACTCTCATGTTCACTCGACGGGCTCATGATCTCCAGCATACCCTGATCATAAGTAAAACGGGGCACCCTGTTCTCGCCACGCCCGGACAGCAGACTCTCGTAAGTTGCCCAAGCTACGTTTTCCAGTAGAACTCTCTGTTCCGCCGGACTCTTTACCGTATCCATGTGCTGATTATAGCTCTCGAAGAAATAATTAGCCCTGCCTGCTTCATAGGACGACGTTCCGACAGGGCTGTCCGTGACTGGTCTTCGATTGGTCTGTTCGGACAACTGACCGGGCCGGATTTTTGGCCCCATATAGTGGCGGCTTTGCTGTAAGATGCGGCGACTGGAGTCGGTAGGCTTTCGTTTTTCGGGGGGTGATTTCGTGAAGTTGATATACGTACTGGCCTTTATCCCGTTTCTCGGGGTATTGGGTGGCATTTTCTTCGCCAATCGGGTGGAGCCTTATGTCCTGGGGCTGCCGTTCATACTGTTTTGGATCGTGGCCTGGGTCGTCTTGACCTCGGTCCTGATGACCATTATCTACATGCTGGACCCCGCCAATAGAGAGGAGTCTCGATGAATGCCGCGCTTCCCGTTCTCTTTGTCTTTTTGGCGTTGGCTATCTACCTCGGCATCCGGTCGCGGCGCGGCAAGGATATGGACCTCGAACAGTGGACCGTCGGGGCTCGGAGCTTCGGTACCGTCTTCGTATTCTTGCTGCTGGCCGGTGAGATCTACACGACTTTTACCTTCCTCGGCGGCAGTGGTTGGGCCTACGGCAAGGGTGGCCCGGCTTTCTACATCCTGAGCTACGGATGTCTGGCGTACATAATCTCCTACTGGTTGCTACCGGTGATCTGGCGGTACGCCAAGGAGAATAGACTGGTCTCCCAGTCGGACTTCTTCGTGAGCAAGTATCGGAGCCCATACCTCGGCGTGCTCGTCGCCCTGGTCGGCGTCGTGGCGATGGTTCCCTACCTGGTCCTACAACTCAAAGGGCTCGGGTTGATCGTCTCCACGGCCTCCTACGGGTCAATACCGGAGTGGGTAGCGGTCGTGATCGGGGTGGCCGCCCTCGTCATCTACGTGACTATCTCCGGTATACACGGCTCGGCCTGGACGGCGGTCGCCAAAGACATCACGGTCCTCTCTGTCGTCGTCTTTTTGGGGATCTATCTGCCGCTCCACTACTACGGCGGTTTCGAGAACATGTTCCAGCAGATAGAGCAGGCGAAGCCCGGCTTCCTGACGCTTCCAAAGGAGATCTACAGTCCCTGGTGGTTCGTCTCGACCGTCCTCCTGACGGCGCTCGGTTTCTACATGTGGCCCCACACCTTCGGCTCGACGTACACGGCCGAGAACGAGCGGGTCTTCCGACGCAACGCCATCTTCCTGCCGCTCTACCAACTGGTGCTGCTGTTCGTCTTTTTCGTCGGCTTCGCGGCGGTCCTGAAAGTCCCCGGTCTTACGGGCGATAAGGTGGATCTCTCGCTCCTGAAGGTGTCGACGCAGTCGTTCGACCCCTGGCTCGTTGGGATCATCGGCGGGACCGGACTCCTGACGGCCATGGTGCCGGGCTCGATGCTCCTTATCGCCTCCTCCACCCTGCTGGTCAAGAACGTATACAGAGTGTTCGCCCCGGCCACCAGCGAGGCGCAGGTCGGGCGGCTGGTCAAGATCATGGTTCCGGTGGTCGCGCTCGTCGCCATGTATTTCACCCTTAGCGGGAGCAGCACGATCGTAACCTTGCTCTTGCTCGGATACAGCTTCGTGACACAGTTGTTCCCGTCCCTCATCTTCAGCCTGCTGCCGAACAACTTCGTCAACAAATACGGGGCCGCAGCGGGCATTCTGGCCGGGGTGGTGACCGTCGCCTACCTGACCCTCACCGGGACCACGATAGGCACGCTCCTCCCCTCGCTTCCCCAGGGCGCAAAGGACCTGAACGTCGGCATAATAGCCATGTTCGTCAACGTGGCGCTGCTGCTTGCGGTAAGCCTCATCACCCGAGGCCTGACCGCTGAGGATGAAGAAGGTGTTCGCGGGGAGGCCCTCGAAAGCTAGAGAGTAGAAGAGGGGCCGGGAATTTTCCCGGCCCCTCGCGAACTGCTACTTCCTGTTTTCTCAGGCGTTGATGTAGCCGTTCGGGTTGAGGACGAACTTCTCCGCCGCGCCCTTGTCGAAGTCCTTGTAGCCTTGCGGGGCTTCGTCTAGTGAGATCACCGTGGCGTTGACGGCTTTGGCGATCTGGGCCTTGTCGTGCAGGATGCTCATCATCAGTTCGCGGTTGTAGGACATCACCGGACACTGGCCGGTGTAGAACGCGTGGCTCTTGGCCCAGCCGAGTCCGAACCGGATCTTGAGCGTACCTTCCTGGGCCTCCGGGTCAGAAGCCCCGGGGTCGCCCGTCACGTACAGGCCGGGAATACCGAGGGCGCCGCCCGCCCGCGTGATGGTCTGGATGGTGTTCAGGACTATGGCTGGTGCTTCTTCTCCTGCGTGTCCGGAAGCCTCGAAGCCTACGGCGTCAACCGCGCAGTCAACCTCTGGCTCGCCGAGGATGTTCGCGATCTGCTCTTCTATCGGCGTGTCTTCGCCCACGTTTATCGTCTCGCACCCGAAGCTCCGGGCCTGCGTGAGGCGCTGCTCGTTCAGGTCGCCGACGATTACGACCGACGCCCCGAGAAGCTGCGCAGAGTGTGCCGCCGCAAGTCCAACCGGACCCGCGCCCGCCACGTAGACCGTCGAGCCCGTCCTGGTGCCGGCCATGTACGCGCCGTGGTAGCCGGTCGGGAAGATGTCCGAGAGCATGGTGAGGTCCAGAATTTTCTCCAGCGCCTGGTCCCGGTCCGGGAACTTCAAGAGGTTGAAGTCCGCGAACGGTACCATCACGTACTCGGCCTGACCGCCTTCCCAGCCGCCCATGTCGACATAGCCGTAGGCGGAACCCGCCCGCGCTGGGTTGACGTTCAGGCACACACCGGTCTTGCGCTCCTTGCAGTTACGGCAGCGTCCGCAGGCGATGTTGAACGGCACCGAGCAGATATCGCCCTCGTTGATGAACTGTACGTCGTTGCCCTTCTCGACGACCTCGCCCGTGATCTCATGTCCCAGAGTCTGCCCCACGGGAGCCGTCGTCCGGCCCCGCACCATGTGCTGGTCCGAACCGCAGATGTTGGTCGAGACGATCTTCAAAATTACCGCGTGCGGCGCCTCGACACTCATCCCCATCGCGTCCGCAACGTCCTGCGGTACTTCGAGCTTCGGGTACTCTGTGTCCTCTACCTCGACCTCTCCCGGTCCCTTGTAAACGACTATCCTGTTGTCCGCCACAAAAATCTCCTCGTATGGTTATTCTTGTAAGAGTGTTCTTTCCTGACCACGCTACCAGTCTGAAATCCGGCGTGCGGTCATTATCAAAGCAAACCCAGAAGTGCCTCCTTTTCTTTCCCCGTGTATGAACTTACGTGACAGAATACCTTACCAGAGCCACCAGCCTCGCACAATAGGTTTTTGGATTAAGATCTCATTAACGTTTTGCCGTATATATTAAACAGGTCTTGTTGGGGTAAGATGCGGGTAGAATGCAATGGGAAGACGAGCGGGATATGGTCGGTGTTTTTAGAAGGGAGAGGGATGTTCCTAAAGGTCTCTGACGGAGATGGGCTGTGGAGCAAGCTCAGGAACCACGTCGGCGTCACGGTGAAGCACCCCGTAAGCCGGGCTACCCGTGAGATCCGGGCGCGCACCTCGGACCCCGGAGTTGAGAAAACGGAGAGCGTCTGTCCGTACTGCGCCGTCGGCTGCTCCACGCTCGTCTACCACCGCGACGGTCGCGTCCTCGACATAGAGGGGAACCCCGACAGCCCGATCAACGGCGGAACTTTGTGCCCCAAAGGGTCGGCGATCTTCGGGATGGTCTCAAACCCCTACCGCTGGACCAAAGTCCGCTACCGCAGACCGTACTCAAAAGAGTGGGAAGACCTCACGCTCGAAGAGGCGATGGATATGATCGCCGAAAGGACCAAGAAGACCCGCGACGAGAACTGGGAAGAGGAGAACGAAGACGGCAAGAAACTCTCTCGCTCGCAGGCCGTCGCCTCCATCGGCGGGGCCACTATAGACAACGAGGAGAACTACCTCATCACCAAGCTCCTCCACTCGATGGGCTTTACCCGAATTACGAACCAGGCGCGAATATGACACAGCTCTACGGTGCCCGGTCTGGGCATCACGTACGGTAGGGGAGGGGCCACCTCAAACCTGATGGACCTCCAGAACTCCGACTGCATCGTCATCGAGGGTTCCAACATGGCCGAGGCCCACCCGGTCGGCTTCCGGCACCCCATGATCGCCAAAGAAAAGGGCGCGAAGCTCATTCACATAGACCCGCGCTTTACCCGCACCAGCGCGATGTGCGACATCTACGCCCCGATACGGCCCGGCACGGACATAGCGTTCCTGGGCGGCCTCATAAGCTACGTCATCGAGAACGAGCAGTACTTCGAGGAGTATGTCACCGAGTACACCAACGCCGCCACCCTCATAACCGAGGACTTCGAGGACGCCGACGCCTCGGGCCTATTCTCTGGCTGGGACGCGGAGAGCCGCGGGTACGACCCGACGAGCTGGCGCTACGAGGGCCAGCCCATAGACTACGCTTCCGTTGGGGGGAGCCGGAACGTCGACGCCAACGAGGCCGGTGAGGGCGGCAACCAGGACATGCACGCCGGACGCCAGCGACCCAACGATAAGACGCTCCAGCATCCGCGCAGCGTGTTCCAGATCCTCAAACGTCACTTCGCCAAGTACACGCCGGAGATGGTCGAGCGGGTGAGCGGCTGTCCCAAGGAAGCGTTCCTTGAGGTCGCGAAGACCATCTGCGAGAACTCCGGGCGCGAGAAGACCACCTCGTTCTGCTACGCGGTCGGGTGGACCCACCACTCGAAGGGTGTTCAGATCATCCGGGCCGCCGCCATCCTCCAGCTCTTGCTCGGCAACGTTGGGCGTCCCGGTGGCGGCATCATGGCGCTCCGCGGACACGCCACCATCCAGGGCTCGACCGACATAGCCACCCTCTACAATATCCTCCCCGGCT
>JBBPZT010000127.1:0-13950 GCA_038198625.1 Rubrobacterales bacterium | reverse complement strand
TTCTTGTAATCCCTTAACAGGTCGCATTCTACGTCTTGCCGGCGACAAAACGCAATAGCGAGCACCGCCTCCTTATATAAGCTAGTTTATTCTAGTGCATAAGCTAGTTTATTCTAGTGCAGAATATCGACCGGCTAGGGTACCGTCTTTGGCCCTGTGAACAAAGATTTTGGGCCATAATGCACCCTACTTGTACGCCGTGCGCGACGCCGGTGCGACCGCCAGCGCGACCGCTGGCGCGACGACGCTCACACTACGAAGTACTTCTTGGAGCTAGAATACATAGTCTATGACTAATCTACATAATTCTTCGTCCCCCAAGCCTACGCTATTGCTGGTGATAGATGGTCTGCGGCCCGATGTCCTCCAGGCAGCCATCCGGGACGGCGAGGCGCCGAACCTGGGGGCACTGGCGGAGAGGGGCGAGGCGGTCTGGGACGCGGTTTCGGTGTATCCGAGCATAACGCCCGCAGCGACCTCGGCGATCGCCACCGGCAAGGCTCCGGCCGAGAGCGGTATCTTCGGGCACGCCTGGTACGACCGGGATGAAAAGCGGGTGATCGTGTACGGCGCGAAGACCGAGACAGTGCTCGGGGCCGGCCCTATAAAGGTCTTCCACAACAACGTCTGGCGGATGAACCGGGATCACCTGCGGGCGACGACTCTCTTCGAGGAGCTGCACGAGCGCGGCTACGACGGGGCTTGCGTCAACTTCCCAATCCGCCGCGGTCCCTACGAGCATCCGGTGCGGATGAAGACCGTCGAGGGCTACCTGGTGGGTGGAAAATACCTGGGCTCCAGCGTAGATGGCCCGAAGGAATACTTCATGGGGGATCTCTTCTACAGCCGCGAGACGAGCGCCAATGGCCGCCGGGGGAACGGCGGGCTTCACCGCTCGGTTGGGATAAACGACAGATACGCCGCCGAGGTCGGGGCGATGCTCATCGAGGAGCAGACCTCGCCGTTCAACCTCGTATATTTCTTCAAGGGAGACTCCATCGCCCACCACAAGGGCCTCGCCGCCCAGAAGCGGCACGTGTCGGTGGTGGACGGGTACGTCGGCCGCATCTTCGAGGCTGGTGGCGGGGTCGAGCGAATGCTCGAAGAGTACGCGATACTCGCGATCTCCGACCACGGTCACAACCCGCTCCTGCCGAAAGGACGCTACGTGGACCTGAGGACGATACCGGGAGAGCGAGTCTCTTCCGGTCCGAAGGCCAGCTTCAAGAAAGAAACGAGCGTGGTTGCCATCCCCAACGGACGGGCCGCCCTACTCTATCTGGGCGAGACCGCCTCCCCCGAGGGGGTCTCGGAGAAACTCGTTTCCCGCAACGGTGTGGACCTGGCCGCCTGGCGCGGCGACGGATTGATAACGGTTCACAGCTCTGAGACCAAGCTCGCGTTTCGCCCTGCAAGCTCGGCAAGCTCGGCAAGCGAGGGTCCGAAAGACTCTTTCGGACGCCCCTGGGAGCTGATTGGAGACCCGAGCACTCTGGATCTGCGGGTTTCAGACGGCTCTATTGAACATGGCCGTTACCCGGACGCCCTGGAGCGGTTGTGGGGGTGCCTCAACTCTCCGCGTTGCGGCGATGTGGTCCTCTCAGCCACGTCCGGCTACACTTTCGGGGAGGTGACCGGAGGCTTCCACGAGGCGAGCGACCACGGGTCTCTGCACGAGAGCGACTCGCTCGTGTTCGCGCTGGCGAGTGGTATCCCGGCGCCACGCAGGATCACCGACGTTACCCCGACCTTCCTCGCACATTTTGGCGACCGTCGGGAGAAACCCGAGAAATCCGAAACAGGGGACGAGGTAGAGCATGGCGTCGTCTAGCAGGCCTGAGAGCAACGGATCTTCCGGTAGCAAATCCCAGGGCTTGAGGCCGAGTTCGCGGCGGGCGTTCGGGTGTGTCACGTGGCTGTACATGGGCATACTTTTCTTCCTCGGTGTGGGCTTTCTCCTGTCACTGCCTTTCAGATACATTGGGAACGGGGAACTTTTCGCTGAGACCTTGGGTATACCCTCCCTGGTCGGGCTCGCGCTCATCTTGCCCGGCATGGCGCTCGCTGCCCTGCTCGGCTCGCGCACCTACCGGTCGGAGCGCCGGCGGGCGATCAGGGTAGGCACCGGAATCGGCGCCATCGTCGGTTGGACCGGCTTCTTCTCCCTGGCTTGGCTGGAGAGCGCCCTTGGGATAAGGAGCGCTTTCTTCGAAGACCTCGGCGGAAGTTTCTTCTTCTACATCTTCATCCCGCTCGCGCTCGTCACGGCCGGGCTCGTTCTGTACGGGCTCTTCTCTGCCGGCTCACCTTTCGCCACGCGACGACGACTCGTCTTGATCGGGGGGGCGGTGGCGTTAGTAGCCGGGGTTGCAGTATTCGTCACGGGGCCGAGCGTTATCGGGCTTGTGGGCCTTCTGGTCACTACTCTTGGCGGGGCCGCCGGCGGGTGGGCCGCCGGGATAGGCTACGCACGGGCCGGCGGTGACGACATGATCCCACCGGGCGCGACCATCCGCCGCAGAGAGCCACGCCGCAAGAGAGGCGAATAACTACAACTAAACGCGTTCGGGGACGACCGGTGGCGCGGTATAATTTGTTCGATGTCCCAGAATGGTTATCCGGATCGCTCGCACCTCCCAACCTCGCCCGGCGTCTACATCTTCAAGGACGCGGATGACGTCGTGATCTACGTCGGAAAAGCGAAAAACCTCCGCAGCCGGGTGGCGAACTACTTTACGCGTTCCGGCGACGGCCGGCCCAAGATAGCCGAGCTGCGCGAGCGGGTCCGGACGATAGACTTTATCGCCACGAGGACCGAGACCGAGGCGCTCGTCCTGGAATCTAACCTCATAAAGCGCCAGCGGCCTCGCTTCAACGCCTCCCTGAAAGACGACAAGAGCTACCCTTACATCGTGGTGACGACGGGGGATAAGTACCCGCGGGTCTTCGCCACCCGCAGCGTCCACGACGCGCGACACCGCTACTTCGGGCCTTTCCCGAGCGCCGGGAGTGTCCACGCCACTCTCGACGTGCTGAACAAGACTTTCCCGTTCCGCAAGTGTCGCGGGCCGGAGCCGGGTCGCAGGAGTGGGGTACCGTGCCTGAACTACCACATCGGGCGCTCGGCGGCGCCGTGCATCGGGGCGGTGACTAAGGAGGAGTACGATGGGATCATCGCCGACGTCATCGCTTTCCTGGAGGGACGGGTGGATGCCTTGATCCGGGACCGCAAGGCGGCGATGAGCGAGGCGGCGAAGGAGATGGACTTCGAGCGGGCGGCGAAGTTGCGCGACGAGCTTACGGCCCTCACCCATGTCCGCGACCGCCAGCAGGCGGCGATCTCCTCTGAGGAGTCCTTCGACGCCTTCGGTTCTTACGCGGAAGGCGAGAGCGCGTGCGTGCAGGTCTTCGCGGTCCGCGACGGGCGCATCGTGAACCGCGACTCGTTCCTGCTGGACAACTATGGCGAGGCCCCGGCCGAGAGCGTGGCGCTCCAGTTCGTGCCGCAGTATTACGGCAACACCGCCGTCCCGCGCGAGGTCCTGGTGCAGTCAGAGGAGACGGAAGAGGCGCTCGCCCCGCTCGTGGCGCACCTCTCGGAGCTTCGGGGGACGCGGGTGGAGGTGAGGCGTCCGCAACGGGGCGACAAGCGGCGCATCCTGGAGATGGCGGCGCGCAACGCGAAGCTCAGCATAGATCACGAGCGGGCGCTGGAAGAGGCCAGGCGTAACCGGGTCGCCTCGACGCTGGACGCGTTGCAGGAAGAGCTGGCGTTGCCGAAGCTGCCGGTGCGGATCGAGTGCTACGACATCTCCAACACGATGGGAAGCGACTCGGTCGCCTCGATGGTCGTGTTCCAGGGCGGACGCGCGGCAAAAGACCAGTACCGGCGGTTCAAGATAAAGACGGTCGAGGGGCCGGATGACTTCGCGAGCATGTCCGAGGTTATAAGGCGGCGCCTCGAACGCCTGAAGTCCGGGGATGAGAAGTTCCTGCCCGCGCCGGACCTGATCCTCCTTGACGGCGGTAAGGGACAGCTCTCCTCGGTAGTCCCAATCCTCGGTGAGATGGGCGTCGGGGCGGATCTGCCGGACATACCGCTCCGTTCGCTCGCCAAACGAGACGAGGAAGTCTTCGAGCCGGGGCGGCCGGAGCCGGTGATCCTGGAGCGTGACTCGGCGGAGCTTCATCTCCTCCAGCGTGTGCGTGACGAGGCCCATCGCTTCGCCAACACCTACCACCGCAAGCTGCGCGGCCGGCGCATGACCGCCTCCGTCCTCGACGAGCTGCCCGGCGTCGGACCGGCGCGCCGCAAGAAGATACTGGACCACTTCGGTACCCCCGAGGCTTTCATGGAAGCTTCCCTCCAGGAACTCGAAGCGGTGCCGGAGCTGCCCGGAAAGGTCGCGCGGGAGATACACGCCCGCATCCACCGCTAGATATCGCCTAAATATACGGATTTCCGTTGCAGGTCATCCACCAGGGTGCTAGTCTCCCGGTGGAGTATGGTTCTTACCCCGCACGAGAAGTCTGCAGGAGCACCATGAACCAGCGTTCGCCGCGAGACCCCGCCTCCGAAACACCCATTCCGCGCCGTGTCGTGGTCCTTACCGGTCTCTCGGGAGCGGGTAAGACCAACGCCTTGAGGGCTTTCGAGGACGCGGGATACTTCTGCGTCGACAACCTGCCGCCGGCCATGATCCCGGCGGTCGTGGAGGCGGCCGGGCGTGAAGACGAAGAGACGCGCGGCGTGGTCGTGGTCACGGATATCCGCGGCCGGCGTTACTTCGGCGAGCATCCGGAAGACAGTATCGGGGAAGTGGGAGACGGGGGGGAGCAGCAGGTCGTCTTCGTGGAAGCTGACGACCCTACTCTCGTCCGTCGCTACAAGGAGAGCCGCAGACCACACCCCTCCGCCCGAAACGGCGACGTGCTCGCCGCCATCCGGGACGAGCGCCGATACTTCGCCAATCTTCGCGAGAGGGCCGACCTCGTGGTGGATACCTCCAACCTCAGCGCCGCTGAAGTCCGCATCCGATTCAAGCAACTGGCCGACACCCTATCCGAGCGTCTGACGGTTAGCCTCATCTCCTTCGGTTTCAAGCACGGCGCCCCCCTCGACGTGGACATGCTCCTCGACGTTCGCTTCCTCCCGAACCCCCACTACGACCCCGAACTGCGCCCTCTCACCGGCCACGACGCACCCGTGCGTGAAGCGGTGCTCGGCCACGACGACACCACCGAGTTCCTCGGACGGCTGCAGGATATGCTCGCTTTCCTCATCCCCCGCTACGCCGCCGAAGGGAAGAGCTATTTCACCCTGGGCGTAGGATGCACCGGCGGCCGTCACCGTTCCGTGGCGATAGTCGAGGAGTTGGCCCGCCGACTGAAGCCGCTCGACGGCGACCTCGGGGTAGATTTCTACGTCCGTCACCGGGACATCGAGAACGGCGGATATACTCCGTAAGGTCACGCGAAGCGTTTCAGGAGGAATTAGTATGGCGTTGGGCATGTTAGTCGATGGCGAGTGGAAGACCGCGCGGGACCAGGAGGACGAGCAAGGCCGCTTCGTGCGACCTTCGACGAGCTTCCGGGACCGGGTTACGGCTGACGGGTCCAGCGGCTATCCGGCCGAAGCGGGACGTTACCATCTCTACATCGCCTGGGCCTGTCCCTGGGCGCACCGTACCGCCATCTTCCGCAAGCTCAAGGGACTCGAAGAAGTCATCTCCCTCTCATCCGTGGCCCCATATATGGGAGAGGGTGGCTGGGCTTTTTCTCAGGAGCAGCCCGACGACCTGAACGGTGCGGGCTACCTGCGCGAGGTCTACACGCTCGCGGACCCGGACTACACCGGCCGCGTGACGACTCCCATCCTCTGGGACAAAAAGACCGGAACCATAGTCAACAACGAGTCCCGAGAGATCATCAACATGCTCGATACCGAGTTCGGGAAACTGGCGACCACGGACGCCGACTTCTACCCCGAAGACCTGCGGGGTGAGATCGAGAACGTCATGGATGCCATCTACAACCCGATCAACAACGGCGTCTACCGGGCGGGTTTTGCGACCAAACAGGTGGCCTACGAAGAAGCCGTAACGGAACTTTTCGACGCCCTGGACCACTGGGAGAGCATGCTCGGCGGGCAGCGTTACATCTGCGGAGACCTCATCACCGAGGCAGACTGGTGCATGTTCACGACGCTCGTCCGGTTCGACGCCGTCTACTTCGGTCACTTCAAGTGCAACCTGCGGCGCATAGTGGATTACCCGAACCTGTGGGGTTATCTCAAAGATTTGTACCAGCAGCCGGGGGTGGCGGAGACGGTGAAGCTCGGCCAGATCAAAGAGCACTACTACACCAGTCACGAGAGCGTCAACCCGACGGGCATAGTGCCGTTGGGACCGGAGATCGACTTCGACGAGCCCCACGACCGCGAACGCCTGTAGGATAAGGAGCGTTGGGCAGGAACGGCTACAGCGTAAGTTTGTAACGACATTTGCGGCGCTCTCCTCTCTGATACATATCGGTGTCTATGGGCAGGTCGACGACCTTTACTAACTCACCGCCCGCAAGCTCGCAAGTCCTTACAGAAGCCGTGTTATCGGGATCGCAGGTGATCCAGACGGTTTGCAGTCCATGACCCCGGGCCAGGGAGGAAAGCAGCTTGCAGGCCCTAGCGGCGTACCTGTGCCCTCGATACTCCGGTGACACCGCGTAGCCCACATGACCGCTGTACATGACGATGTGCCTGGTGTTGCCGACGCGCAACTCGATGTTGCCTACTTTTGTGCAGGTGTCGGCAATCCGCATCTCGAACTTGTAGGTTGGGACGAAGCCGATCGTAGGATCACCTGGATACTTTTCGATCACGACTAGTTCCAGGTCGTCGTCGACTAGCTGGCCGGGATCTTGGAACTCGAACATGCTCCGATATTTTAGCGTGGCTCTCGTCCGCGACGCGTACGCTGCCTGGACGGAAGCTATACTCAGTCGCTATGGATGGAGTAGAAAACTTGAGGGTGGTTGCGTTCGGGGGCGGTACCGGGTTGCCGGTTTTGCTGCGGGGTCTCAAGGACAGGGTTGGGGACCTCACGGCTGTCGTGACGGTGGCGGATGATGGGGGTTCCAGTGGAAGGTTGCGGCAGGAGCTTGGGGTCGCGCCTCCGGGGGATGTGAGGAACTGCCTGGTGGCGCTTGCCGGACGCCGGAGGTTGGCCGAGGTCTTTAATTACCGGTTCGAAGGGGGCGGCGAGCTTTCGGACCACACCGTCGGCAACATCATCATCGCGGCGCTGGCGGACATGGCCGGCGATTTCTGCGAGGGCGTGGAGCAGGCTGCTCGGTTCTTGCGGATCGACGGGCGGGTCTATCCGGCGGCTACCGAGAGCCTCACTCTGGTTGCCGCCCACCCAGACGGCACGATTTCGAGGGGTGAATCGGTTGTTTCGGAGTCCGGCAAGGTGATCTCCTCGGTTTCCGTCGAGCCCAAGGGGGCGAAGGCGCCACCCGGTGTGATCCGGGCGATAGAAGAGGCGGATGTGGTGGTCTTCGGGCCGGGAAGCCTATTCACAAGCACGATTCCCTCTGTGCTCGGCGCCGGAGTGCGGGAAGCGCTCGCGGTGTTCTCAGGTCCCGTCCTCTACGCGGCGAACGTGATGACCCAGCCGGGCGAGACGACGGGTTTCAGCGTCTCGGACCACCTGCGCGCGATAGCGGATCACGCCGGGCCGGTCGTGACGGAAGTTTTGGTCCATAGTGATCCTCTGGAAAGGACTCTGATCTCCCGTTACGCCGCCGAAGGAGCCGCCCCGGTGGAACTGGACCGGGAGGCCGTCGAGGACCTCGGTGTGCGGGTGCTCGAAGCCGACATCCTGGCGCGGGACTACCGTGGGGGTGTGAGACACGACCCGACAAAACTCGCCGGGGAGGTGTGCAGGGCTGTCCTCGTTCGCCTCTGAAGTCCGTCGCCAACTCGCCGCATCCACTTCTTCGAAGACCGCCGGACGGCGCGACCGGCGTTCGGAGCTTGCGGGGCTCGTGGACGCCTCCGGACAGTGGGACGATGAGGGGGTAACCTTCTTTACCTCCAGCGCGGCAGTCGCCCGCTCGGTGGTGCGTCTCTGGCGGGCGGAATTTGGGCTGGAGTCGGAGATTTTCCGGGAAGGAGCTTCTCCGGAGCGCTTCGGGCGCTCCCGATACGTGGTATGGACCGGGGGTAACAGAGCACTCCAGGCACGGGACGAGTTACGGGTCGCCCGCTCGCCGCGCACCGGGACCGACAAAAACGCTTATCTGTGCGGAGCCTTCCAGGGCGTGGGCTCCCTGACGAGACCGGGACGGGGCCATCACCTCGAGTTCGTCCATCGCGATCCGGAGTTTATCGGGCGTGTGGCAGTGTTCTCTCGGGCTTCTCTGAAGATTGTCCGGCGGCGAGGACGATGGGTCGCCTACACCAAGAGCGCCGACGGGGTAACTACTCTGCTCGCCCAGATGGGTCTCCACGAGGCGGTCCTGGAGTACGAAGCCCGCGCGGTGCTCGGCGAGGCGAAGGCGAACGCCAACCGCGCCACCAACTTCGACGCGGCCAACGCCCGGCGCACGGCGAGTGCCGCCGCCCGCCAGCAACGGGCACTCGCCGCCCTCGATCCCGGAAAGCTCCCGCCGGCGCTCCGGGAGATGCTGGAGTTGAGGCTGGAACATCCGGATGCCTCGCTCTCAGAGCTCGCCCGCCTCGGCGGTATCGGTAAGAGCGCCGCCAACCACCGTTTGAGGCGACTGGTGGAGCTTGCGGAGAACCTATCCAGCCTTCCAAAGAGGTAAGATACCATCTGGGCTGTTAATCTCCGGGCATTTCGGGCACAATAGAAATGATGGCAAGAGAAAGAAAGAGGAAAGATGGCAGTTAGAGTAGGAATCAACGGCTTCGGTCGTATCGGGATGATGGTAGCCAAGGCCGCCGTACTACACGGCGATATAGAGGTCGTGGCGGCGAACGACCTGATGCCCTTCGAGTCTTTGGCGCAACTGTTCAAGCGCGACTCCACCCACGGCATCTGGGACGAGGACGTAAGCTACGATGGAAACATCCTGCACGTCGGCGACCGGGAGATCAAGACCTTTTCCGAGCGCGACCCCAAGAACATTCCCTGGGGCGACGTGGGCGCGGACATCGTGATCGAGTCGAGCGGCGTCTTTACCGACGGCGAGAAGGCGGCGGCTCACCTCGAAGGCGGCGCGAAGAAGGTAGTCATCTCCGCCCCGGCCAAGAACGTGGACGCCACCTTCGTCTACAAGGTCAACCACGAGTCCTACGAGCCGGACAACCACAACGTCGTCTCGAACGCCAGTTGCACGACCAACTGCGTGGTGCCGATGGCGAAGGTCCTCATAGACAACTTCGGTCTCGAGTCTGCCTATATGACAACCTGCCACGCTTTCACCAACGACCAGAGCCTCCTGGACGCGGCCCACAAGGACCCCCGGCGCGCCCGGTCGGCGCCGCAGTCGATCATCCCGACCTCCACGGGAGCGGCGCGGACGGTGGGTGTGATCTACCCGGAGCTCCAGGGCAAGGTGGACGGGATGTCGCTCCGCGTCCCGATCCCCGACGGTTCCATAACCGACTTGGTAGCCAACCTGACCAACGAGGCATCCGTCGAGGAGATCAATAATGCCTTCCAGCAGGCCTCCGAAGGCGAACTATCGGGCATCCTGGAGTACTCCGACGCCCCGATAGTCTCCCGCGACATCGTCGGCAATCAGGCGAGCTGCATATTCGACTCGCCTCTCACCATGTCCAGCGGCAAGACGGTCAAGATCCTCGGTTGGTACGACAATGAGTGGGGATACTCCAACCGCACCTGCGACATCGCCGCCTTCATGGGCGAGAAGCTCTAGAAGCTGGTCAGTCGGTCAGCTAGTCAGCAGGTCAGGCAAAGAGCATACGTCGGCGCAGCCGGGCGCGAATACTGCCCCGCTGCAGCGTCTATCGACGATTTACGATCACCGCGCAAGCTGAAATGCTGACTAGCTTCCACAAAGGGGGCAACGTGGATAAACGTAGCGTTAGAGACCTGGATGTCGCCGGCAAGCGTGTACTCGTTCGGGTCGACTTCAACGTACCGATAAAAGACGGTCGGGTGACGGACGACACTCGCATCCGGCGGGCGTTGCCGACCATCCGGTATCTTCTGTCCGAGGGAGCGCGTCCTGTCCTGATCTCACACCTCGGCCGCCCCAAGGGTGAACCCGACCCGGCTTACACCATGGACCCGGTCGCCAAAAGGCTCGAAGAGCTACTGGAAGAGCCGGTCAAAAAGCTGGATGCCGCCGTTGGTCCCGAGGTTCTGGAAGCGCTGGATAGATGGGACGGAGACGGCGTCGTGCTGCTCGAAAACTCACGTTTCTACCCCGGCGAGACGAAAAACGATCCGGAATTTTCCGAACAACTCGCCTCGCTGGCGGACCTCTATGTTGACGACGCTTTTGGCGCGGCCCACCGGGCGCACGCCACGACCGTCGGGGTCGCGGAGCAACTACCGGCCGCGGCCGGTTTGCTGTTGGAAGAGGAGATCGACTACCTGGACGGGGTCCTCAAGAACCCCGAACGCCCGTTCGTAGCCATCCTGGGCGGTGCAAAGGTCTCTGACAAGCTCGGTGTCATAGAGAGCCTGCTCGGCACGGCCGATACCCTCCTTATAGGCGGAGCGATGTGCTTTACGTTCTTCAAGGCTAGAGGGTACGAGGTCGGCGCCTCGCTCGTCGAGGACGACTTACTGCAAGAAGCGGAAAGACTGATGAGCGAGGCTGGGGAGAAGCTGGTCTTGCCGACGGACATCGTGGCGGCCGAGAAAATGGAAGAAAGCGCCGAGAGCCGGATGGTCGAGGTAGACGGCATTCCCGAAGGATGGATGGGCCTCGACATCGGAGGCGCCAGCGTGGACCTCTTCCGCGGATACATCTCTGAGGCGGCCACGATCTTCTGGAACGGCCCGATGGGGGTCTTCGAGATGGACGCCTTCGCCAAAGGCACGGAGGGCGTGGCGCGGGCGGTGGCGGAGAGCGATGCCACGAGCGTCGTCGGCGGGGGAGACTCGGTCGCCGCCGTCAGTAAGCTCGGCCTCGAAGATGAAATGAGCTTTATATCAACGGGCGGCGGCGCGTCGCTGGAGTACGTCGAGGGCAAGGAGTTGCCGGGAGTGGCGGTCTTGCCGGGGAAGGAGACCTAGAGATATGGCCCGAAAGCCGATGATGGCGGCGAACTGGAAGATGAACAAGACTGTCCGGGAGGCCCAAGACTACACGGCGGCGTTGCTGCCGCGGGCCGCCGATGTCGAAGACGAGGTCGATGTGGCTGTTTTCACGCCGTTCACGTGTCTCGCTGAAGTAGCCCGGATGGCAGAAGAATCGGGGGTGATCTCCGGCGCCCAGAACTTCTACTACGAGGACTCCGGTGCTTTTACCGGAGAAGTCTCGGCCCCGATGTTACTGGACCTCGGGGTGGAAAGTGTGCTCGTCGGCCACTCGGAACGGCGGGAGGTTTTCGGCGAGACGGACGAGATGGTAGCCCGTAAGGCGGCGCGGGCCATCCAGGCCGGTCTCCTTCCGGTGGTCTGTGTCGGGGAGACGAAAGAAGAGCGCGACTCCGGCGGGATGTGGGAAAAGGTCTCCGGCCAGGTGAGCCGGGTGATGGAGGAGCTCGATGGCGACGTCGGCGGTGACGGCCTGGTTTTCGCCTACGAGCCGATATGGGCTATCGGAACCGGTGACACGGCGACCCCCGACGACGCCCAAGACGCCGTCGGCCGTATCCGGGAGCTTCTACAAGAGCTGAGAGACGAGGAGTTCGCCGAGAGCGTGCGGCTGCTATACGGCGGCTCGGTCAAGCCGGATAATATAGCGGAGATCATGGCTCAGGAGGACGTAGACGGCGGGCTCGTGGGCGGGGCGAGCCTCGAAGTAGACTCGTTCGTGGAGCTTATAGAAGCCGCGAAGCAGTAGGATATGAGTCGCCTGTGATAAAGTAGAGCCTATGATTTACGTAATAGCTTTCGTACACACGCTGCTCTGTATAAGCATCATCGGCCTGATACTGCTCCACTCCGGCAAAGGCGGTGGGCTCTCCTCGTCGCTCGGCGGCGGGGTCGGCAGCACCTTCTCGGGCACGAGCATCATGGAGAAGAACCTGACCCGGCTTACCCTTGGTGCGGTCGCCCTCTTCACCCTCACGAGCGTTCTACTCATTTTCCTGGCCTAAAACCAAAACAGCAAGAGTTCCCAAAAAGAAAGAAAAAGGAGTCGCCCGGGGAGGATGGGGAGAACAGGCGACTCCGAAACCATTATACACCGCGCCATATATCGGTGTACGAAGTGTTGCAGGGTCACGGGTTCTCGTACTAGAAACAGTACTGGTACTAGCCTGATGGTGTGTCGGAGGGGGGACTCGAACCCCCACCCCCTTATCGGGGACTAGGCCCTCAACCTAGCGCGTCTACCTATTCCGCCACTCCGACGTTGCGGCCAACCGAGTATACGAGACGCCCCCCCAACGGTCAACGTTTAGGGCCTCCTTTATCCTCGGAGCGCTCCCGCAGAGCTTGTGTTAAGTTTCGCCGATGACGCGACGCTGGTCCCCGGCATTCATCGCAGCCGCCATCGTGGCTATCCTGGCCGCCCTTATCGTCAGGGCGCTTCGTGGGGAAACCGGGCGCTTGCCTGATGGCAGGACCGTGAACCTGGCCCACCGGGGCGACTCGGATAGTTTCCCGGAAAACACGCTCGCCGCCTTCGAGGCAGGGGTTTCCGCCGGGGCCGATGGGCTGGAGTTGGACGTCCACATGACCCGTGACGGGTACATCGTAGTCATCCACGACGATACCGTGGACCGCACGACAAACGGCGCCGGGCTCGTCAGGGATATGACCATCATAGGGCTCCGGGACCTCGACGCCGGATACTGGTTTAGCCCGGAGAACGGCTACCCTCACCGGGGTCGGGGACTCTACGCGTCAACGCTGTCGGAGGTATTGAACAGGTTCCCGCAGGCCTTCGTGAATTTGGAGATAAAAGAAGCCCGGCCGGGTACCGAGGCCGTGGTGTTGGATGTTATCCGGAGTGCCGGGGCGCAGGACCGGGTGGTCGTGGCAGCGGCGAACCACCGTATCATGCGCCGCTTCCGGAAGGTGTCGGGCGGCCGGGTCTCCACCTCCGCCTCCCAGCTTGAGATAAGGGTCTTCTACCTCTTCAGCAGGCTGCGTCTGGAAAGACTGCTTCGTCCCTCGTACGACGCGCTCCAGGTCCCGCCACGATATGGGAGCGTGACGATCGTGACGCCCCGGTTCGTGGAGGCGGCTCATCGGCTGGGGGTGCGGGTAGATGTGTGGACCATAAACGATCCCGTAGAGATGCGAAGTTTGCTCGAACTCGGCGCCGATACCATAATGACCGACCGTCCCGGTGAACTCTCGAAGGTGCTGGCGGGGAGTTGAGCGCGGCCCGGCTACCGGCGCGGCGCTTTGCGACATTAAGGGTGCAGGCTCCATAGGACTAGCGCCGCCGAGGCCACACCGACGAGGGTGTAGATGATGCCGACGGGCAAAAAGAACGCGGAGCTTCGCTGGGACGGCGTGATGTAGCGGGCGTAGGGGAAGATCTGGACTGCCTTGCGGAGCAGCGCGTTGTACTCGTAGCGGAAAAAGGTCATGTGCAGGCCCCCGGCGGACGTGATGCCGCAGAAGGGCAGGGCCCAGAGCCTCGACGGGTAGGCGTGCACGCCCAGCGGCGTGAAGAACACCAGGAGTACCCAGGCTACCTGTATCCCCACATAGCTGAGCCAGGCTGTTTTTATCCGGTATCTGTGTCGCATCGTGAACCTCTTATGATTGTAGCGAGAGCGGAAGGCGGAAGCACGGTGCCCTGAGCCATCTTTCGCCACGACCTGTAAAC
>JBBPZT010000126.1:0-2471 GCA_038198625.1 Rubrobacterales bacterium | reverse complement strand
GTTCTTACGAAACGTCTTTATACGAATGTCCAAACAACGGCGTCGTGTAGAACTCTCCGTTTGTACCCTGGGCCAGAGACGGCGCGACAGATAGATTCTAAGATGCCTGGTGTCGCCGTATCCGCCGGACGCCTTGCTCGTGGCGAACGCTTCGCCTTCGATGGCCTCTTCAACAGGATGCGCATCTTCAGGAACGGCATGCCGGAGGTAGCGGACGGCTTCGACCTCACCGGCGGGCATAAAGAGAGCTTCGGAGGATACTCGTACCTTGCCGCGGCGTACGTTTGCGCCCCAACTGTCCTCGGGCCGTTGGCGGATAAGTTACACGAAGCCTTGTCCGGCGTTCCCGCGTCTCTCGTTTCCTCCAGCGCGCCGTCCGCCGGTCTCTGTACGGTCCGCGTGCTGGCGGATAGCGCCCACATTCTCTACAAAACTCTAAACCTCTGTAGAGAGATGGCGCGCGGGTTTCTAGAACTGCCCGCTCCCGCGCGAGGGGTACTGTAAAATATTTGGGGTGGACGTCAGGGTTACATCGCGCGGGGAGAGGCATATGGCGCCTGCGGTGGCGTGGTCAGTGTCGTTCATCTTGTGCATTCTCGGGGACGCGTTGTTGGGCCGGTGGGTGTTGCTGCCGGTGTTTGTGGCGGCCTTTTTCGCCGGGACGATCGTCATAGACCTGGTCACGTACCCTATTCTCTCTTTCTGGCGGGGTTGGCTGAGGCGGCGCGGGATCTGGGCCTGGTACCTGGTCGAGGTCGTTGGGCTCTGGGGCGGTACTACGTTCATCCTGTTCTTGCTCGCGCCGTGGTGGTTGGGTTGGAACTGGTCAGGAATGCTTCTCTTACAGGTCATAGGGGGGGCGCTGCTCGTCGTGTCGGTGGCGATCGGGACGTGGGCGATTGGGAAGATGGGCTGGGCGCGTCTACTGTTCGCCGGGGCGCTCTTCCCGCCGGGCGCCGGGGCGGAAGAGAACAACGTTCCCCAACGTCTGGTCCTGGAAGGACCGTACCGTTACGTTAGGAACCCGCTCTATGAAACGAATTTCTGTCTACTGCTGGGCGCCGCGCTCCTGACTAGAAACTGGTTACTCGTCGTGCTCGCGGTGCTCTATCTGGCCCAGCTAGCACTCCAACTGCCCCTGGAAGAACGAGAGTTGCGGGAGAGGTTTGGAGACCCCTACCATCGCTACTGCCGGCTCGTGCCACGCTTCGTCCCGAGATCCCGCCCGATCCGCCAACGAGACCTCGAAGCCTAACCTCCTCTGGTGAACGGCTGGACTGAGGACCTCGCCGCACGTTTCCCAAAACACTACGAGACTCTGCGGGGTGTGGTCCGGCAGAGTCTCGTGGGTCGGCAGCTAGCCGAGCACCTCGGAGAGCCGCCGGCCCTCATCTGCGACGTAGGCGGCGGCGCCGGACACCAGGCCATCCCGCTGGCCCGGCGGGATTATGAAGTCACGGTGCTGGATCCCTCCGAAGAGATGCTGCGGACCGCCCGGAGAAACATCGACCAGGAGGATGAGAGGGTGCGGGAACGCGTCCGGCTAATCCTCGGGTCCGGAGAGAAAGCGGCATCCATCCTCGGCCCCGGGGCATTCGACGCGGTTCTCTGTCACGGGGTGCTGATGTATCTGGAGGACTCCGGTCCGCTCGTCGGGGCGCTCGCCGACATCGCCCGGCCCGGAGCTACCATCTCTATCCTGACCAAGAACGCCGACTCTTTGGCGATGCGGCCCGCCCTCGAAGGACGCTACCGGGACGCGCTCTCCGCCTTCGACTCCGACCGGGACACGGGACGCCTCGGGGTGGAGACCCGGTCGCATACAGTCTCCGGAGTCTCGAAGATGTTGGAGGAGCAGGGCATCGAGGTAGTGCGATGGTACGGGGTCCGGGTGTTCACCGACCACCTGGGAGACCTGGCGCCCGGACCGGGCCTCCGGGAGATACTGGAAGCCGAGTGGGAGGCCGGACGCAGAGACCCCTACCGGGGCGTGGCGCGCCTGGTTCACGTCCTGGGGCGAAAGAAGCCGCTCGGGTAGGTAAAGCTTTTCCGCAGGGCTGACTCGCGACCCTCCGTGGCGCCTTACGAAAGAGTCCGGCGTTTACGGGAGAGGACGATGAGGTGGTCGCTTTCGGCTGTGAACTCTTCTCCCTCGAACCCGCCATATACGGCCTCGATCTCGAAACCGGCCAACCGGAGCATCAACTCTAGCTTGTCCCGGCCCGTTACCCGGATGGCGAGGTCGTGCGCCCGACGGCTCTCCAGTTTTCCGGAAACGCTATACAGCTCGTAGAACAGGCGCATCTGAAGCAGTTGCGAGGCGGGATCGTAGTGCGAGACGCTGAGGCGGTCCAGCGTCCCTTCCGGCGTCTGGCAGGTGAAGTCGTGGCGTAGATCCGGGCCGCCGGGCGGGTCGGCGAGTTCCTCCGGTGAGAACGCCGAGACTTCTATCCCGAGCAGGCCGCCCGGCC